>JAZHDE010000001.1:0-9099 GCA_036584515.1 Candidatus Cloacimonadota bacterium
CACTTCGTTCCGGACTTCCTGGCTACCGCGGGACATTCTGCTCCTTTTCACACAGCCTTGAAGGCAGGAATCCATGGGCATTATAAACAGTTGTACAACATCAGTATAACGAGTTTGTGGATTCCTGCCTTCCCACCCCACCAAACTGCAAGCGGTTTGGCGAGGACCCCGGTCGCAGGAATGACGATACGCGGAACTGGGAGAATAAACCTAATGCGCGCCATGTTTTGTGGCTTGTGCAATGGTCTTTGTATGGTTTAATCCCTCACCCCCTGTCATGAAAACCGAGGTTTTCATGACAGAAGTGAGGGATATTTGTTATATGAAATACGTACAACCTGGTCGATGGGCTGCCGCCCATCGCTATCAGATAATCGCCCCTTCAGGGCTTTATTCTCGTAGTTCTATCCCGTTGATCCAGTCATCTGCGTTCAATTCGGTAGCTTATTTCACGAGCGGCAGCAGCGCAGCTCTAATCCCTAGTCCCTAGTCCCTAATCACTGTTAAGCGACAAGATGTCGCTTCCGCTCTCTCATCTGCATTCCATCCTCTTGCTCTGATCAATCCTGGTGAAAGGAACAAATTTTGCATGCTATTCCAGCACTACTGAAGCAATCAGCATTCCAGCAGTGGAGGTTAGAATGAAGCGTTACATTATGTTAATTCTGCTCGTCAGTTTGGCAGCAGCCGTTTTTGCAAACCCGATAATGGTCTATCCCATTCAGGCCCTGTGGTTCGATTACTATCTGGAGCCCATAATCCAGTTTCATGGCAGCTTTGATAACAACATGATCCACCTCTGTCAATTCAGTAATGGCGGTGAGTTTTATTCCATCCCGGAGGACTATATTGTAGACGAGAACTATGTTTACATCCGTAATGCTATTCCGCTGCTGGTAATTAATCGGAGCGAAGGAACTCTGCTCTGCAAATTTGCAGATGACCCCTTTGTGTACCATTACACTTGGGGTCAGGGAAACGAGGTGGATCTGCGACCATTGTATCCCGGACAGGCTGCGATGATCGTGGAAGGTTCCTACTCGAACACCCAGTATTATATGTGGGTCAAAAACGATTCAGTTCCCGAACCTTGGGAAGCTGCGGACGGAGAAGTGCAGCTCAATATCTCGGCTCAATATGAAAACGGTGCCCCGGCAACTGGGGTGCCTGTCTATTTCAGCGCTGAGGATTGGTATGTGGGTTCTACGGACGATGCCGGAATTTTCCACAGAACGCTTTACCCCGCCAGAAATCATATTCGCATCAAGGATCCGCTTACCAATCAGTATATCTACGATAGCATTGCCTACCCGGAACCCGGAGAAGATCTGGATATTGCCGTCACGGTCTCCGGTGCTTCAACTCAGGATCAGCTTGCCCCATCTGTTTTTAGGATCTATCCAAATGTAATAAACAGATCAGAGAACTGCGTCCTACAGATCGAGTGCGACAAAGCACCCGGTGCAGATAGCTTCCTGGAAATCTATGACCTCAGGGGCAGAAAGCTGGAGAGCCGTACCTATACTGGAAGCGGTGATTATCTGTTGCCGGAGCTGGGAACGGGTGTGTATTTCGTGAAGATCACAGACAACGGAATAACCCTGGGGAGCCAAAGGATACTGGTGCTGGACTAAAGCTCTTCTCCGACGGCTGGCGGATGAAACTGAATCTGCTGTCAATCACGCTTGGATTTTCTATGAATACCAGCCTGATAAGTGGTAGTTGTTCAAGTTCCGTGAATCGGTAATTTCGCTAAAGGCATACCTTTATGACATATTTATGTTGACATATTCCGGTTGTTTGGTTCAGTGCCTCTGAGCGTTTAGTTCAAGATAAGGGGGCATCCTGTGTATCTTGAAGGATCCGCTCAAGTCTGTAACTAATCGGGAGAAACAATGCAAAAATCTATGTATGACAAGGATCCGACCCTGCAAAACGCAGAGCAGGATCAAGAGGCTCTTTATCCGCTTCCGGAGAGCTTTGACGATTTCAGGGAGCCCTTAGCGCAAGAAAACCAACTTCAGGAACGTATCAGCCTCCACGGTCAGGCAATCTCCTTGGATAGCTCTGATCTTCCGGGCCTGATCGAAAAGCTGTGCACCAGTGCACATCACTACTTCAGATCTGCCAGCTACAGGATGGGACTCACTGCCCAGCAGATGGCATTGAAGCTCAGCTATCGCCACTACGGTTACGGTAGCGACAACTATATTGAGGTGCTCTTCTGGGTAGGGCTATATTACCATAAGCTGCTCCGATATCCCCAGGCGGAAAAGATCTATCTTGTGGTGCTGAGAAACCGTAAACAAGCTCTGGGAAAGAACAATCCCCGCCTCTCGCCCTATGTGAACAATTTGGGCAGGTTCTACAAAGATACGGAGCGCTACAAACCGGCTGAGAAACTGCTGCAGCAATCCTTGCAGTTCGAGCAGGAAATGTGCCCAAACAGCACCAATGTGGCAGATAGGCTGAATAATCTTGCTTCGCTCTATACCAAACAGGGCAAATACTCTCTGGCACTTGAACTCTCGCACCAAGCCCTTGCCATCTTCAGCACCAGCGCCCATCACCACCGGGATGAACATGTGGCTCTGATGCAAAACAATATGGCGGCGCTTTACACTAAGCTGGGAAACCTAAGCCAAGCGGAGATTATGCTGGAAGCAGCTCTGGACTACCGGCTGGAAACCTGCCAACCCAAGAGTCTGGAGCTGGCAAGCATCTACATAAACTACTATCAATTGGCATTTGTAAAACATGATTATGAGAGTGCCCTGGAGTATGCCCGCCGTTGCCTGAGGAGCGCTTACTTTGCCTATGGAAAGCAGAATCTGTTCTATGGTCAGGCTCAGATGGCCATCGGTGATGTCTATTGCCACACAGATGATTTTGCCAAAGCAGCGCAGTGCTGGAATCAGGCTCAGCTCTCGCTGAAGGGAGTGATCAGCCCCAAACACCCCACCTGGATCAAGCTTCTGGGACGCCAAAGACTGGCGTGAGGGGAAAGTTCTTGACAAGTCAGCAAGCAGGCAAGAGAGTGCAGGCATCAGACTTTAACCTGTAAGAGGATATCATGAAAAGAACTGTTCTAATAAGTCTCCTGTGCCTGTCTTGCCTGCTCCTGCCCGCTCTGGCCCGCCGCCCGCAAAGAAGCATTCCCGCTCCGGATTGGGTTTCAAACCCCGGGCTCTACAACCAGGAAAACCAGCTTGTATTGAGCGGAGCAGTTGAAAATAGCCGGGAAGCGGCTGAAGCAAGCGCCAAAAGCAGCCTCATTGCCAGCTTCAGAGGCACGGTTCCTCCCGATCTGGATTATCGGATAAACCGCTCTTATGCTCATTTGAACAATCTGGTTTACAAGCCCGAGAACCAGGAGAGAATCAGTTCCCTGCGCCTGCGCAGCGAAGATAATCTGCACGGTATCCACTTCAGCCGCTACTGGACGGAGGCTCCCCGCAGAATCCATGCCCTGGCTCAAATGAACCGCAATGCAACCTGTCTGCGTTACCAGGAACAGATCCACCAAATCGAGAGCCGCGTCATGGCGCTACTTTATAGGGCGGTTCATACTGATGATGCTTGGGAGCGCTATTGCCTCTTCAATTCCGCCGCTTCTCTGGATGCACATCTGGGACAGCTTTGCCAGGAGCTTGCCATCATCGATCCTGCCACCAGAGCTAATCTGCGGCTGGACTATGACTCTGAGGTGCTGAATACTCAGCTTAGGGAATACTCACGTCAGGTACGCATGAAGATAGTGTGTGAATCAGATTCCCTCTCAGAAGGCATTGCTCCGCCCCTGCAGGTGATGGCATCCTTGGGGTTTACCAATGATTCCGGCTCCGACCTGGTCTTCCTCTACAATATCACCCGGGAGGATACCAACAGCCGTCGCAAGAGCGAATACATCTATAGCTACAGCTTCAACCTGAGCGGTCCGGGACATGAGAATCTGATCAACTTTCTGGGCAGCATGCGCTTCTCTCTGCCCAAAGGCAGTCTTCCCGGAGAAACCGAGATCCTCAGCTTGCGCCAGGACATAGAGAATAATCTCCGCCGCCTGCTGTGTGAAAGCTGCGACACCCTGAGTTTAAGACCCTAAGTGCCGGATTTGGGCAAAACAGATGCCCAAAAGCAATTTAGCAGTTGACAAAATGAGCCTTCATAAAGCTTTGTGTCTGTAACAAATTATTTGCAATACACCTATTTATGGAGGATAAATGACTGCAACTAAACGCGTTTACTTCTTCGGAAACGGAAAAGCCGAAGGAAAAGCCGAAATGAAAAACCTCTTGGGCGGAAAGGGTGCCAACCTCGCTGAAATGAACCTGATTGGCGTACCCGTCCCTCCGGGATTCACCATCACCACCGATGTCTGCACCGAATACAACCAGCTGGGTCAGGCCAAGGTTAGCGAGCTGCTTCTCGATGAAGTGAAAGCCGCAGTGAAAAAGGTGGAAGAACTCACCGGAATGGAATTTGGCTCCAGCAAGAATCCCCTGCTGGTCTCAGTTCGCAGTGGTGCCCGTGCATCCATGCCCGGCATGATGGATACCATCCTGAACCTGGGAATGAATGACGATGCCGTGCTTGGCGTTGCAGCCAAGACCGGTAACGACCGCTTTGCCTGGGATAGCTACCGTCGCTTCGTACAGATGTATGGCGATGTGGTCTTGGGCCTCAAACCCGTCTCCAAAGAAGAAGAAGATCCCTTTGAAGTTATCATTCACAAAGTCAAACACGATAAAGGCATCACTAACGATCTCGATCTCACCACCGAAGATCTGAAACAGCTTGTGACCCTCTTTAAGAAAGCCGTGAAAGACAATACTGGTCACGACTTCCCCAGCGATCCCTGGGAACAGCTTTGGGGTGCAGTCTTTGCCGTGTTCAATAGCTGGAACAACGACCGGGCCATCTATTACCGCGCTTTAAATAACATCCCCGAAGAATGGGGCACCGCTGTGAACGTCCAAGCCATGGTCTTTGGCAATATGGGCGCCACCAGCGCCACCGGCGTTGCTTTCAGCCGTGATGCCGCCACCGGAGAGAATCTCTTCAACGGCGAGTATCTGATCAACGCCCAAGGCGAAGACGTCGTGGCCGGCATCCGCACTCCTCAGCAGATCACCAAGATCGGTTCCCAACGTTGGGCCGAACTTGCCGGTGTCTCCGAGGAAGATCGGGTAGCCAATTACCCCTCTCTGGAAGAAGCCATGCCCGCAGCCTATGCTGAGCTTTTTGCCATCCAGAAGAAATTGGAAGAGCATGCCAATGACATGCAGGATATAGAATTCACCATTCAGGACGGAAAGCTCTGGATGCTGCAGACCCGTAACGGCAAACGCACCGGTTTTGCCATGGTCAAGATTGCCATGGATATGCTGCGTGAAGGCAGAATCGATGAGAAGACCGCTCTGAAACGCATCGAGCCCAACAAGCTGGATGAGCTTCTGCACCCCGTCTTCACCAAAGAAGGCCTTGCCAAAGCCAAAACCATCGCCAAGGGCCTCCCTGCCTCTCCCGGCGCTGCTACCGGCCAGATCGTATTCTTTGCCGATGAGGCAGAAGAATGGGCCAATAATGGCAAAAAAGTTATCCTCGTTCGTATCGAGACTTCCCCGGAAGACTTGCGCGGAATGAACGTCGCCCAGGGCATCCTCACCGCTCGTGGCGGCATGACTTCCCACGCTGCTGTGGTTGCCCGTGGCATGGGTAAGTGCTGCGTTTCAGGTGCCGGAAGCCTGGTGATAGATTACAAAGCCCGTACTATGACCGTCGATGGCCACGAGCTCAAAGAAGGTGATTGGATCAGCCTCAATGGCTCTACCGGTCAGGTTTACGAAGGCAAGATCGAGACCCAGGATGCCGCTCTCTCCGGAGACTTTGGTTCCATTATGGATCTTGCCGAGAAATTCACCCGTATGCACGTCCGCACCAATGCCGACACTCCCAGAGACGCCTCTGTAGCCCGCAATTTCGGTGCCAAGGGCATCGGCCTTTGCCGCACGGAACACATGTTCTTCGAAGGCGATCGCATCAAAGCCATGCGTGAAATGATTCTGGCAGATGATGAAGCCGGACGCCGCAAGGCTCTGGATAAACTCCTGCCCATGCAACGTGGAGATTTTGAAGGCATCTTCGAAGCCATGACCGGCTTCCCCGTCACCATTCGTCTCTTGGACCCGCCCCTGCACGAGTTTGTGCCTCATGAGACCGAGCAACAGAAGGAAATAGCCGATGAACTCGGTATTTCTGCTCAGAAAGTGAAGGAACGCGTGGATTCTCTGCATGAATTTAACCCCATGCTGGGTCACCGTGGCTGCCGCTTGGGCAACACCTATCCCGAGATCACCGAGATGCAGGCCAGAGCCATCATCGAAGCTGCTCTCAATGTGAACGCCAAGGGCTTCAAAGCCATCCCCGAGATCATGATTCCCTTGATCGGTACTGCTGCAGAAT
The DNA here is from genome assembly GCA_036584515.1 of Candidatus Cloacimonadota bacterium. Classification (GTDB taxonomy): domain Bacteria; phylum Cloacimonadota; class Cloacimonadia; order Cloacimonadales; family Cloacimonadaceae; genus PHBP01. The sequence goes on from JAZHDE010000001.1 coordinate 6,463, forward strand.
TCAAGATGCAGGAACAGATCATTCGCAGAGTGGCAGAAGAAGTCTTTGCCGAACGTGGCACCAAGATAGATTACCTGGTGGGAACCATGATCGAGATCCCCAGAGCCGCCCTCACAGCCGATAAGGTTGCCGAAGGCGCCGAATTCTTCTCCTTTGGAACCAACGACCTCACTCAGATGACCTTTGGTTATTCCCGTGACGACGCCGGCAAGTTCCTCGAGATCTACAAACAGAAAGGCCTGCTGAAAAACGATCCTTTCCAGATCCTGGATCAGGAAGGCGTGGGTCAATTGGTGCAACTCGCAGTGGAAAGAGGGCGTAAGAGCCGTCCCAACCTCAAGGTTGGTATCTGCGGAGAACACGGCGGCGAACCCAGCTCCGTAACATTCTGCCACGAAGTGGGCATGAACTACGTGAGCTGCTCACCCTACCGCGTCCCCATCGCCAGAGTGGCAGCAGCCATCGCCAATCTCTGAAGATACTAAAGTAATATACACAGCGGAGCTGATGATTCGGCTCCGCTTTTTTTGTCTCACCAGAAAAGGGGTATTTTACAAGGAAGAAAGGATACAAATGTTTAGCTCTTGTTATTCTTTCAAACACAATCTTCCTTGACAACCTGACACTCGGGAGAATGCTTGCTGTACCTGTGTTCTGAGTAATCAGGCACAAGGATAGAACAAAGAGGAAAAACTATGACCAAGGTTACAAGGAATTTGGATGCTTACGAACTGAAGCAGATCTGCCGGGAAGATACCGACCTTATTAAGGATATTTATTACTGGCAAAATAGTGAGATAGATAAGCCCAGATACTGCGTTGATCCGGTTCCCAAAGGCAAGATGCCCTGCACTGAAGAAGGTTTGGCAAGTTTTCTGAAGCACTTTGACCTGCATTTCTGTGAGAAGGATCCTCCGATAACCCATTATATTCTTATCCTCAAGGAAACCGGTGAGGCTCTGGGAATGATTATGTACTCCAATTATAATCCCCGCAACTACAATGCAGAGATCGGCTTTTACTTCCCGGAGGAGCATCGTCACAAAGGCTATGGCAAAATTCTGATGGAACTCTTCCTCCGGACAGTCTTCCACTCTGATCACCAACCCTGCTTTCACAAGCTCTGGGCAGAAACAGGAGCCTTCAACACTGCCTCCCTCCGCCTGATGGAGCACTTCGGTTTCCATCGTGACGGCACTATCCGCGAACACTACTGGCTGGATGGCGGGATTTACGATCAGTACATTTACACTCTTCTACGCAAGGAGTATCTGGAGAACAATCCAAGCCAGACAGATTGAGTTTAGAGACGTAATGTAAATGTATGATGTAGGATGTACGATGTACGATGTATGATGTATGATGAATAATTCGATTTGTGATAATAAGAGAGCCCCTTGCGAAGATGAAGGCCAATTCCAGTAAATGGTTCCGCCAGACTCATTGTTCAGATTTCTCCTGGCAGGATGGATACGCAGCCTTTTCGGTGAGTAAGTCAAATATGCAAGCTGTTGAGAACTACATTAGCAATCAAGAGACTCATCATCACGATACGACAGCCGAAGATGAATTCAATGAGTTGTTGAAGAAGCACCAGAATCAGTAAGGAGTGTCGCCCGCAAGGGGCTAAGGACAGTGTTTGAGAGCGTTACGAGGGGCTCCACTTCCCAACCCCATCAAACCGCAAGCGGTTTACTGGGGACCCCGGAAGTTCCGCACCCTCGCTATGATCTATCGCCCACAGGGGGCTTTGTTGTGAATTCTTTACGCACCAAGAGGGGCTCTCCTGGCCTCCTTTACAATTCTCTTGCTCTCAGCATTGAGCCAATATCCAGGCTTCCCTCACAGCCTTCTAAAGCAGGATCAGAACGGCTCTTGAGCCTCTTTTTATCTGAGCTGCAGCAAGTTCTGTCGGCCAGTGGGTTGAAATTTATTCTTATAAAGGAACGGATATTGCTTTACCATAAAGCAAATATGGATGATGGAGGTTCAGAATGAAAAAGCTCATTCTTTTGGCGCTTGTAACCTTGTTACTGCTGCCTGTTGCTACTTGGGCAAGTCTGCGGATCAGCCAGCGCGAAGCTCAAGACTTGGATTTTACTTTCCAGAATGACGAGCTTTATTATATCCATGACTACAGTGAGGAAATCCCCAGCTATCTGCCGGGTGAACCGGAAGTGCTGCAGAGCCTGCTGGTCCGAGAAAGGACTGTTGATTGGGATGGCACGGACAGCGGCTGGATTGAACACACTATGGATTTCACTCCCGAAGTAAGCTATAACCAAACCGGGAAACAGATTAGCTATCACAATCTTAAACCTGGCCACACAAGGGTGGAGCAGTATGACCAGCAGGGTCGTCTGGTCTCTCTGAGCCGCTATTATCCGGTGGAATACACCACCGGAAGCCGCATTCTCAGGTTTCACTATGGGGATTATGAGTATCCGGAGCTCATCACCATCGGCACACGCACCGAGGCTGGCTATGCCAGCTTTGAGAAGTATGAAAGCCAGTTCGATACCAATGGATTGAAGCTTGAGGAAATCTGGTATATGTCCAGTGACTCTCTGAACTGGACTCCTAACCGGAAGTATGTGCTGCATCACTCCGGAGATCTGCTTCCAGACACATTTATGC
>JAZHDE010000002.1:0-9056 GCA_036584515.1 Candidatus Cloacimonadota bacterium
GGAGAGGTGCTCCGCTGACGTGCATCCACATCATTTCCCCATTCTTCTTCCTGCCCCGCACTTCATACTTGTCTTTGACGCCCCGCTCCCGCTCCTGGTTCTTATTGCGGATGATATCATGATCTTCTTCCACAATCAACATCTCAAAGCCTTTCCTGCCCAGGAGCTCTTCCCGGCTGTAGCCAAAGGTGTCGCAGCAGCTCTGATTGACGTAGAGCATATCGTCTTCGTTGTTTACGTAGAGCACGGATTCCTGCATGGTGTCGAGCAGCGCACGAAAACGGGCTTCATCCTCCCAGATTTGGATATCGCGCAGCTTGTGAGCATGATTATCACGGGCAACAGCGATCACGGCTTTAGTCTTGCCGTTTATATCTTTAATGGGTGAGAGACTGGCTACATGCCAGAGCCACTCACCTTTGGAGTTTTGGATTCTGTATTCCACAGCTTTGCAGCGTACTCCGGTCTCAAAGACATCTTTCAAAGCTTTCTGGCAGATGGGATTGTCTTCCGGATGGAACCTTCCGTTGAAGATATTGGTTCCCTGGATGACTTTGGCCTCATGCCCCAGCACTTTGGGCCAATTTGGCGAGACGTAGAGAAATCTGCCTTCGCTATCGAAGGTTGCAATCGTATCGCTGGAAGATTCCACCATGGCCTTGTAATCCGGCTCCAGGCCCAAAAGCTGTTCCAGTTGCCTCAAACGCTGCAGGCATTTAACCCGGTTGAGAGCCTCCATTTCTTGCTCTGAGGCAATCTCTTGCAGTAGCGTTTCCAGTTCCTGAACGAGTATCTCTCTTTCTTGACTCGTGAGTATGTCTTTCACTCGGGCTCCTTCCTGTATATTCAGTGCTGATACCTGTTTTACTCCCAAAGAAGCATATTTTTCGCTTATCGTTTATTGGATATTTTTGTCAATGATATTTTGAGGAGATGATATAGAGAGTGCGGAGGAAGTACTTAGTGTATTGGCTCTGGCAGATCAAATGGGGAAGGTGTTTTTTTTGACTGATTATCCCCTAAAAAGGGTGTTCTCTGTGCCTCGAACCATATCCGCGGACACGATACTACAGTCCCTGATAACTTGGTCAAGATCAACCGGTACGCACCAGGGAATAGCTTCAAATTGCACAGTGCTTAACTCCGAAAAGTATCTCGCCAAATCAATTGGATTAACCCAAGTATCCTTCTGCAAAGCGTCTTCGATTATGATTCTCCAATTGAATTGATAAGTTCTGGAAATGAAAACTACATCGGCAAAATCCTTGATCTCGAGCCTTGGAATAGCTGAGATTTTATTCGATAGGATGTTGAAGATATTATCAATTCTTCCCAGTTTCTCCGAGTATTCATAAGTCCCGATATGGCAGACTAGATCATTCACCAGATCTATCTTTAAGTTCACTTCTTCTTTGCCGGTTAGTTGCAAACGAACAAAATCAGGACTACGTGTGAGGACTTTGTACGAGAAACAGTTTTCTTTCAGAGCTGATTCTATCGATCCGATCAAGTCTTTAAAGCTGGGGTCACTATTGACAAACAGGTCTAGATCGTCTGAATACCTGTGGTTAAGATAATGCCTTGATAATGCAGTCCCACCAGTGAGATAGAAAGGGAGGTCCAAACTGGAAAACAGGGAGAGAACTTTCTCTTGTAATGGGTACAACTTATTCTGGTAGTAGCTTACCATAATCTAGTCCGGAAAAAGTATGGTTCTGGCAAAGCGAAAACGCTCCCTGAGGGAAGGTGAATAAATCGTTTTGATCACTCGTTCCGACAAAGCGATTCTTAGCTGTTCTGCACTGAGCATCTCAATCACATCATACCAGTTGGGAGTGGAAAGCAGTATTCTATTGTAAAGCGAAATCGTTAAAGGATCTTTAGGGTCATTCTTCAAGAGGCAGGTCTTTAGCCTTTCCTCGGTATGGTTGTAATCCCAAAAGAGATCAGTTAGCTTGCGCTGTACTACGTTAGTCTTATCCATGCTTTTCCACCTCCAGTGCATGATAAAAGCGTATTGCTATTCCTGTCAAGCGCTTTGTGGACGTCTGATTACCGGTTGGCAAAGCCATCTTGATGGAGGCTTTAGCAGATTAGTGCAAAACGGCTAAGCTACCCTGCCGGAAAAATTTATCTTGCCAGAATAGCCTCTCCCAAGAAGATGACCCAAAAAATAATAGGGAGACTCCGATGACTGATATAGAGAAAAACGACTGCAGTTGCGGCGATCATGAAGATTGCGATTGCGGCGACGATTGCCAAAGCAATATCATCACCCTCGATACCGAAAACGGTCCGCAACAATTTGAAATTCAAGGATATCTGGAACACGAAGGCGTGAAATATCTTGCCCTCTCTGAGCTGGAATCCAGCGAATATGATATCCTCGAGATGAGAGAAGACGGCGATATGTTTGAGCTCAAAGACGTCGAAGACGACGATCTGTTCAATACCCTTGCCGATCTCTTCGACGAGCTTTTTGCCAGCGAAATGGACGAAATGGCTCAACCCGAATAAAACCCCTTTAGCTTCACAAGGGAACAAGCTCCGGCTTGTTCCCTTTTTTTAGTGACGAGTAACAAGCGGAGCAGAGTAACCTCACTTCTCACTTCTCACTTCTCACTTCTAACTTGACAGCCACAATCTCATTGACAAATCAGATAAGCTCTCTGGACTGGAAAAAAAGTAAAAAATGACCAGAAGGAGACCCTATGACCTACCGTGTACTCGCCATTAATCCCGGTTCTACCTCCACGAAGATAGCCGTTTTTGACGATATCGATCCCGTCTTTGAGCTCACTCTGCGGCACGATCCGGCAGAATTGGAGCCTTATGGCGGCATTATTGAGCAATATGATTTTCGTAAGACTCTGGTGCTGGAAGCCATGGAAGCACACAAAGTTCCCGCCTCCAGTCTGCATGCCGTGATCGGCAGAGGCGGATTGGTTCGCTCGGTCTCGGGCGGCACTTGGGAAATCAGTGAGAATATGCTTCGCGATCTGAAGGATCCCTCGCTCTGGGGCAGGATTCACGCCTCCAACCTGGGTGCCTTTATCGCCCAAGCCATTGCCGGAGAGCTCGATATTCCTTCCTACATCGTTGATCCCGTGGTGGTCGATGAATTTGACGATATCGCCCGCATCTCCGGGATCAAGGAGATCGAGCGCAAGAGCCTCTTTCACGCTCTTAATATCCGCTACATCCACCGTTTGGTTGCCAAAGAACTCGGCAAATCCTACGACGAGATCAATTGCATCGGCGTGCATATGGGGGGAGGAATCTCCATCGCTGCCATCAAGGCAGGACGCTGCGTGGACGTGAATAATGCCCTTTTGGGAATGGGACCCTTCTCTCCTCAAAGAGCCGGAGCACTGCCTATTGGCGACCTCCTGGATATGGCTTATTCCGGAGACTGGGACAAGAAAAAGCTCACCACCTATCTCACCAAAACTGCTGGTCTGATGTCCTATCTGGGAACGGACAGCGGTATTGAGGTCAATAAAAGGATTCAGGAAGGCGATCAGTATGCCGCTCAGATCCTGGATGCCATGTGCTATCAGGTCTCCAAGGAGATCGGTGCCTGTGCCGCAGTCCTGGAAGGTAAAGTGGATGCCATCTTCCTTTCCGGTGGCTTGGCTTACAATCAGGTGATCGTGGATGGAATAGCCAAACGTTGCTCCTTCATCGCTCCTCTGCGCCTCTATCCCGGAGAAAAGGAAATGGAAGCCCTGTCCCAGGGTGGCATCCGGGTGCTCAAAGGCGAAGAAAAGGCTCAGGTCTATCCCTACTAATGCCAAGCAGTGAGGTAGATTAACTAAAAATATAATGACCAAGTTCAAAGTCCTGCATCTCATCGCTCTGCTGCTGCTGTCTATTGGGATCAAAGCCGAAAGCTGGAATATCCTGATCTACATGGCTGCCGATAATGGCCTGGCAAGCGCTGCGGTGCAGGACTTTAATTCTATGGAACTGGCCTCTGTGCCCCCTGATAGCAAGGTTTGGCTGCAGACGGATTTCTCGCCTGAGCACAGTTTGAGCGGTACCCGGCGCTGGGAGCTGCGTCACGACTCCTCCGAGCAGATAGCTTCCCGGCAAATCTCGCACCTGGGAAACCTCAGCAGCGGCTCGGTGCAGACTCTGAGAGATTTCATCTCCTGGGGCCATGATCGCTACCAGGCGGATCGCACCATGCTGATTCTCTGGTCCCACGGGGGCGGTTGGGGGAAAGCCGATGAGGTCAAGTGGATCTGTCCGGATTATACCACGGAAGAGGCTTTGAGCGTGGCAAGTGGCGATCTGAAAGCAGCGCTGAGTGGATATCCGCGCTTTGATATTTTGCTCATGGATGCCTGTAGCATGCAGACCATTGAGGTGGCAGACGAGGTGAAAGGCTTTGCGGATTATGTGATCGGTTCGGTGGAACTGGTTCCCGTAACCGGCTTTCCCTATCCAGAAATCCTTCCGCTCTTTAGCCAGAGTCTTCCCTCTATCCTGCAACAAATACCCACTCTTTATGCCGCATCCTATGCCGTGGGAGGCAGTCAAAATCCCCACAGCGGGGATCTGGTGAGCACCTGTTCCGTGCTCTCCACTTCCACTTTGAGCAGTTTTGTGGATCACTGGGGAGATTTTTCCCGGGATTACCGTTTACAGGCCAATGAGTTCTTTCCCTGGCGGGAGCAGTGCTACTCCCTCAATAATTACCAGGATATTGATCTGGGGCAGTTTCTCTCCATAGTGGAAGCCAACACTACAGATTTGGAGCTAAGAAGCAGAGTTCAGGAACTGCTTCAGCTCTGGGATACGGTGGTGATCTCCCAAGCCAACAGCGGGATTGAGGAAGAGGTCGGCTCTGCTGCTATCTGGTTCCCGCTCTACCAATATATTTATACCAATACCTGGGAGTACTATTCCCAATTGGATTTTGCCCGCACCCGCTGGCAGAGTTTTCTGAACTATGCTTGGGAATATCCGGGTATTCCTCCTTCTGGCAACGTGCAGAACCTCAAAGTAGAGCAGTATCCCGGGCATCTGCTGCTTAGCTTTGATCCCGTGGCTCATCCTGATTCGCTTTATTATGAAGTGGAGCACTCCGATCCGGACTTCACAGCGCTCACATACTATCCCATGCTGAACTCAGGCACTATCAGAATCCCGGTGCAGGCACCACTCTCCGGGACTTTTTACGTGAAGACAGTCTATTCTGGGGGAGAGATCAGCATAGCGAGCCTGAGCTACAGCTTCGCCGAGACCGGAGCCCAGCTCTTGGTCTATCCCAATCCGGGCAGAGCCAGCCTCCGGGCAAGCTGGAGTCTGTCCAAACAGCCTGAGAGCCCGGTTACTTTGAGAATTTTTAACACTCGGGGACAGGTGGTCTGGGAGCGCTCTCTTTCCGCCGAACAGCAAGCTTACCACTTTTTGGGAGCCGAGCCAGCCATCCAAAGTCTCCCGGCAGGAATCTATTTCCTCAGACTTAGCACCCGGGGAGAGGCCATGAGTTCGAGGCTCGTAATCCTCTGATATGAAGCTTCTCACACGGCATGTGGATAAGTTGTGGATAAGTTCCGGTGGAAATGTGGATAAGCTCATAAGTATCTGCAAGACAGTGCACTCTGGTATGTGGATAACTAGGCAATGCCTGTGGATAAGTTCATAAGTACATATATAAAAAACAGTTGGAGTTAAGCTATGAATTACCCTATGCTCAGCCGTGAAAAGCTGAAGTATTTACTGAGTTTAGGACGCAAGAAGGAGAGGTTGGAGACGGGTCAGGTGATCGTGGAAGGTGCGAACATTCTGGAACAATTGGTTGGTAACGCTCTGCTGCCTCTGGAAGTTTATCTGGAGGGAGATTATCCTCTCTTGCAGGGTTTGGGCGATCTGCCCGTATTCAAGCTGCAGAAAGGTGACATGGAGCGGATCAGCGACACAAATCATCCCCAGGGGATTGCTGCGCTCTATCCGGTGCCCCGGCCCCGGGATGCTTCTTTTAAGGCAGCCTTGTATCTGGATGGCATCAGTGACCCCGGGAATATGGGCACGATCTTCCGGATTGCTGCGGCCTTCGGGATTGGTGCGATACTGCTTTCTGATACTTGCGTGGAGATCTCTTCTCCCAAGGTGATTCGGGCTTCACTGGGTAGCGTCTATTGGCTGCCCTACCGGGTGTTACCGCCTAATCTGCTAATCAAGCAAAACCTTCCTCTGGTGTGCCTGGATATGAAGGCAGAGACAGAGCTCAAAGACTATCTTCCCACCACCGAGCCCACGGTCTATGTGATTGGTTCGGAAGCCCACGGAATCTCTCCGGAACTGCTCAAAGCTTCAGCCGGCTCCCTCAGGATAGCCATGCAGCCGCAGATGGAATCCCTCAATGCAGCAATAGCCACCGGGATTCTGGCACATCACCTCTTTGTGAGTGAACAGTGAACAGTGAACAGTGAACAGAAAGTGACGAGTGACTAGTGAACAGATAGTGATCAGAACAGGAAAGTAGCTTTCAGGAAGGGAATAGCGATCAGATCGCCCTGACCTTCCTCCAGAGAACGGGCTCCGCCCAGATCCCAGCTGATCTTTTCTCCCTTGAACCTCAAGCCAACGATGAGCAGACCTTCATAGCCTGTCACTTCGTCAATATCTTCCTCTTCAATCCATTCAGTCTCCGGCACCATGATTATTTCGCCCATCAGGTTGACCCGGTGTGAGAGTTCTGCTATGCCACCCAGACCAAAGAGAATCCGGCTTTCTCCCTCTTCCGCATTTGCGTACAGCGCTGCAGCAAAGTGAAGGCTGGCTTTATTTGCGTCCAGGCTTACCACATTGCCTGCGGTAAATAACTGAGGATCAGGACTGTAGCTTGCCCAGGCAGCGCTGTTGACCTTACCTTGGGAAAGGTAACGGTACTTGGCTCCCAAACTGAGGGTTTTAAACATATCGGCAGTAACTGGGAAAACCATCCCGGCACTGAGATGCAGACGGTCAGTCGCAGAAAAGCTGTATTGCAATAGCAACACTTCAAAGGAAGTGAGGGCATGAGTTCCCCGGGGCATGGTATGAGCCGTGGGCAGCAAAAAGACCGATTGATCGGCAGCGTAGAACGGAGTCTCATTCTCCTGAGCCAGCAGCAAAGTTCCTGCCAGCAGGACAATTATGATCAGTACATAGTTCTTCATTGATTCTCCTTTTTCCTCTCGCAGATATATTTACGGATTAGGGAAGAATGTCAAGCACAATATCCATCCGGAGCAAAAAAAAGACCCCGGAATGCACCCGGGGTCTGATATCTATGTCTGTATGTCGTTTATCAATCAAAGCGCAGAGTAACGAAGCTCTGCCTCTTGTTACGGTCCAGCACCAGCAGGCTGATGGTGCGGCGACGGCTATTATTCAGATTGTTCACAGCCTGAGTGATGGCGGTGTTGAATTCCTCCACGCTGTTCACCCGGATATTACCCACTCTGAGGATGATGTTTCCGGCTTGAAGACCAGCTATTGCCGCAGGGGAATCGGTTCTCACAGAGCGCACCACCACTCCGGCATCACCGGTGATATTGTTCTGCCGGGCATAGTTGCCATCCAGCTCTTCCACGCTAAGCCCATGATCAGTCTTGAGATCGGTCTGCGGTTTCTCGGCAGTTCCATTCTCACCCGGGAAGGCGGTGAGCGTAACGTTTAGATTGAGGGTTTCATTGTTTCGGATCACTTGCACGGGAATGGTATCGCCAATCCGGGAAACAGCTACAGCGATGCGGAATTTTGCCACATTGGGCACTCTCTCGCCATTCAGTTCCACGATCACGTCGCCCACTTCCAGGCCGGCAGAATCCGCCGGAGAATCTTCTTCCACGGAAGTAACCAGCACGCCTGAGACCTCGGAAAGCGAGAAGGCTTCCATCAGGTCGGCAGTGATTTCCTGGGGCGTGATGCCCATATAGGCACGGCTCACAGCACCACTTTCGATGAGGTCGTCCACCACTCGCTTGGCCAGATTGATGGGGATGGCAAAACCAATGCCGATACTTCCGCCGGATGTGCTGGTGATAGCTGCATTAACGCCGATCACCTGCCCCGCGATATTGAGGAGCGGACCGCCTGAATTGCCGGGATTGATGGCAGCATCCGTCTGAATATAATCCTGATAGATGGGAGAATTGTTGCCAAAATTCAGGTTGGAACGTCCCAGAGCGGAGATCACGCCCAGAGTAACGGTTCTATCCAAACCAATATCCCCAAAGGGATTACCGATGGCAATTGCCCAATCGCCGATCTCAAGCTGGGTAGAATCTCCCAGAGGAGCGACCGTGATGGGCTCATCTTCTTCGACCGTGATCTTGATCACCGCCACGTCCGTATTGGGATCCAGTCCCACGACCGTGGCCTGATAGGTCTTTTTATCGGCCAGAGTAACCGTTATCTTCAGGTTTTCACCACCTTCGACCACATGGTTATTGGTCATGATAAAGGCCTCGTGGCTGCTTTCGTTGAAGTCAAATATAAAGCCGCTGCCCATGGAGGTGACTGGCCTCTGCTGTTGCTGGGGTTGCTGGGGAAAGAAATAACGGAAGAAATCGTCGTTGAGAAAAGGATTATTCTGTCGCACCGTGACGGTGGACTCGACCTTTATCTGAACTACAGCGCTGCTGACATTACGCACGACCTGAACGACCGGGCTGCGTCCCTGCACTGATTCTAGACCTATCTGAGCATGGGCAAACACGACAAGCGTCAGGAAAACCATGCCGAAACTGATCCGTTTCCATAAGTTCATAGCATACTCCTTATTCTTTGATAATTATTTAGGTGGGTTTGATAACCCGAAAAGATGAAAATACACAAAATTAGCCCCAGCCTGCCGACTGGTTATAGACAATCTAGCGATCCTGTCCTGGCAGTCAAGGAAAAAGTTTGCTAAACACAGGGGAGTGACGAGTGAACATAGTAGAAGCGACATCTTGTCGCTTTATGGGAGTGACGAGTGACCAGTAACAAGTGACAAGAGTTTCGCTGCTTCGCATAGTGGAAGCGACATCTTGTCGCTTAACAGTGATTAGGGACTA
>JAZHDE010000003.1:0-8994 GCA_036584515.1 Candidatus Cloacimonadota bacterium
GGGACCGAGCTTGAGAAGACGCGTTGCTCCCTTGACGTTTATGCCCATCACAAGCACTGCCACCAGCATAACGATTGCTGCAAGAACCAAGAGGATACTGAGCCGCTTTAGTTTCTCCAGATTGGGATAGAGCACTATGAAAACCATTACAAGTATGGAAGCTGCCAGAAAGATAAGCTGTTTATAGAAGTAACCCATCGAGCCTTGCACTGACGTGATATTCAACATGGTCAAAAGACCAAGTAGCGCCAAAGCCAGATATGATATCAGGATTGACTTGTCGTAGTTGACGACATAGGGAGTAGTTCTAGTTTTTTTCATGTTCCCAAGAGATTTCTTCAACTACTTGCTTGAAGACCTGTCCGCGATGTTCAAAATTGCGGAATTGGTCATAGCTGGCACAACCGGGAGACAGAAGGACTGTGTCTCCGACCATGGATTCATCAAAAGCCATCTTGACGCAGTCTGCCATCGTGTCCAAACAGACAAGGGGTATTTTACCCAGCCAGGCCTGCCTCATTTTGCCGGAAGTTTCTCCGGTGATGTAAAGCTTGGTTGCCTTTTCTTTGAGGATATCAGTGAGGCAGTTAAAATCCTCTCCTTTGTCACTGCCACCCATGATAACCCTCAGAGGAGTATCAAATGATTGCAGAGCACTTCTGACAGAATCGGTATTGGTGGCTTTGGAATCATTGTAGAAATACACGCCGTTAACGCTTCCCACCGGCTCCAATCTGTGAACCAGAGGCTTAAAGCCATTGATAGACTTTAGAACGCGCTCCATCCCTCGCTCCAAAGAGTTCACCGCCAGCACAGCAGCCATCATGTTCAAGTGATTATGAGGACCTCTGAGACTGATGTCATAAACGGATACCTTGGCTTTAGCACCAAAGTTTATAAACTTGGAATCTACCCAAGCGTCTATGCCGGCATGGCTGTTTCTCTGAGAAAACCACAAGGCCTTAGATTTGAGAGCAGAGAGCTGCTCTGGATAAGCCTCCAATTCGGTGTTTAAGATAGCAAAGTCATCTGCGCCCTGGTTCTCAAAGAGCCGGAATTTGGAGAGAGCATAGTGTCCAAATGACTCATAACGGTTCAAGTGATCGGGCGTGATATTCAGAAGGACAGCCACTTTGGGCTTGAAGGTTTGGATCAGATCCAGCTGGAAGCTGCTGATCTCCAGCACAATGTACTCATAGTAGGATTTGTGGATATCATAGTTGCAGAAGGCATCACCAATATTGCCTGCCAGGATCACTCTTTTATCCAGCTTGTTGAGCATATGGTAGATAAGGCTGGCAGTTGTGCTTTTTCCGTTGGAACCGGTCACAGCAATGATCTTAGTTTCTGGATGCATGATCTGATAACCAAACTCGATCTCTGAGATCATGGGAATCCCTTTGGTCCTGCCCTTTTCGATGATTGGGGCATTTAGCGGAATTCCAGGGCTCACTATCCACTCATCGCAGTCCAGGAGTCTATCAGTATGTCCGCCAAACTCCACATCAAAATCCTGCTGAAGGGCTAAGGCTTCCTTGATCTTTTCTGCAGGTTGCAGATCACTGAGGAAGGCTTGTCCTCCCAGTTCCTTGATCTTTTTTGCAGCAGCAATACCGCTTCGGGCCAAACCCAATATACCATAGACTTTGTCTTTGCTATACATCTCTATATCCTTATTGTTTATTAGCTCTTTGAAACTCAAGATGGTTCATACATATCACCTGAGTTTTATGGTGGAAAGACCAATAGCCACCAGCATAACTGCCACTATCCAGAACCTGGTAACTATCTTGGTTTCATGCAAGCCTTTCAGCTCAAAATGATGATGAAGAGGTGCGCAGAGGAATACTCTCCTCCCCTGTCCATACTTTTTCTTTGTCCATTTGAACCATGAGGTTTGCAACATCACGGAGCCCGTCTCTGCGAAGAAGATCAAACCAATGATCACAAGGAATATCTGCTCTCTGAGCAATATAGATATAGTGGCAATTATGCCTCCCAGAGCCAAAGAGCCTGTATCTCCCATAAACACTTGTGCAGGATGGCTATTGAACCACAGAAAGCCGATCAGCGTCCCCACCAAGGCAGCGATTAGAACCGTCAACTCACCTGCATCGGGCAGGAATTCCAGATTAAGATACTCTGCTGCCCGGAAATTTCCTTTAAGATAAGCCATCACACCCAGGCCCAGGCAAGTGATTGCCAGGGTTCCTGCAGCCAGTCCATCCAAACCATCGGTGAGATTTACAGCGTTTGAGACGCCAACTATCAGGATCACAGCAAAAGGTATGAAGCCAATACCCAGTGGCAGAATAAGGCTTTTGAAGAAGGGGATCTGGAGGTTTGCCACTCCGGCTTTGTCTCCCCCACCATAATAGATAATGATCGTGATGAGCAGTCCAACGCTGATCTGCCCCCAAAGCTTGTACTTGGGCAGAAGTCCCTTCTTGGATTTTACAAAGTTTTTCAGGTAGTCATCTATGAATCCGAAGATCCCTAACCACACTGTGGCCAGATACATGATCTGAACTCCGCCATTGGTGAGGTCATTCCACAGTAGGGATGAAATCAGGAAAGCCACAAGAATGATAAGCCCTCCCATAGTAGGAGTCCCCTGCTTGGTGCGATGCCTTTCGGGAACGTCTTCATCGATGGTCTCCACTGCTGATTTCTTCTTCAACAACCGAATAAAAGCCGGACCCAATAGCAGTGTGATCAAAAGTGCAGTAATAAACGAGCCTATGGAGCGAAAGGTCACGTAGCGGAAGACGTTAAAAGCGATGCTATACTTTGCCAGAGGGAACAAGAGGTGGTACAACATTATACTTCTCCCAAACCTGTGAGCAGTTTTTCCAGATGGATGCCGTGTGAGGCTTTGACCAAAACGATGGAACCCTCCACATACTCTTGCCTGTTCAGAGATGCAAGCACCTCTTCCACTGTATTATAGTGTTGGTAGTTCAGAGAAAGATTCTCGGGCTTATACAGTGCAGATAACTCACCCACAGTTATCAAAGACTCAAAACGTATCTCAGAGAGGATGGCACCTATCATCTGGTGATACATAGCTGCTTGACTGCCCAGTTCCAGCATATCACCCAGAATGGCTCTGTGAGGACGCTCCGGATCAAGAGCTATCCAGTGTTCGATAGCTTTTTGCATGGAGAGAGGATTGGCATTGTAGCAATCACCCAGTAATAATCCATTCTTGGTCTTAATGGTTTCCAGCCTGTTCTTCAGACCTTTTGCTCTATCCAATCCTTCTTGAATCTGCCCCGGATTGAGCCCCAGGCATGAAGCCAGGGCAATGGCAAAAGAGCTGTTCAAAACGTTATGCATCACTGAAGTTGGTATATTATAGGATTGGTTATTCAGCTTAAAGGAACTGCTGTCTTCCCTTGTAGATACTTCATTTATCCAAAAATCAGCTTCGGAACCTATTCCCACCGAAAGTCCCTTTTCTGCCCAGAGGGCAAAACGGGGATCATCGGCAGGATACAATCTGTATTGCAGCGGAAGCTGAAACAGTTCTGTCTTCTCCCTGTAGACACCATCTTCATCAATCAGATACTCAAGATGAGAGGGTCCCACGTTCAAGATCATAGCGCTATCCGGCATGGATATCTCTGCCAAGCGAGCTATCTCTCCGAAATGATTTGTCCCCAGCTCGAAGACCGCATATTGATCTTCCGGCTCTATCCTGAGGATGGTCTTCACCAAACCGATCAGGTTGTTCTCGTTGTCTGCTGTCCACAGAGTTTTACCCTTCTGCGTCATTATGGAAGCCAGATACTCTTTGGTGCTGCTCTTTCCTGTGCTGCCAGTGAGGGCGATCCTGTAAGCGGGAAACATCATCAGATACTTACGAGCCAGATCACCCAAAAGCTTATAGGTGTCAAAGCATTGCTCGTAGTTCTCCGCATTATCACCGCAAACTGAAGCCTGCTCTCCAATGCCAAGATTGGCACTATTGCTGCAAACATCCGGCAGGTAATTGTGCCCGTCGAAACTTTCTCCCTTCAGCGCAAAGAAGCAGGAGCCAGGCTTCAAGCTCCGGCTATCTGTAGATAGATATCTATACTCACGGGGAGGGATGTATCCCCCTATCGAGCTTTCATGCAAGGGATTTATCAAGAGCTTCAATAGCAGTCTGTCCAGGCTAAGCACCAGTTCATCATTGGCTTTTCTATGTACAGGTACAGACGAGTTCAAATAGTCATAGGCCACCTGATAATCATCAAAGTGTTGTCTGGCGCCCTGAATCTCCTGGTAATCCTCGTGACCCTTTCCGCAAAGAACTACAACGTCACCGGGATTGGCCAGGCGCAGAATAGTTTCAATAGCAGTCTTTCTGTCTCTGATAATCCACCAGGGAAACCACAGATCCGTTCCGGATAGCATATCCAGAATGATTTGCTCCGGATTCTCTGTGCGGGGGTTATCATCGGTAATGATCACACAATCGCTATTATGCAGAGCTGCCTGAAGCATCAGAGGACGCTTCCCCTTGTCCCGGTCTCCCCCTGCGCCGACCAAACAAAGCAAGCGTTTGGGATTGAGTTTGTTGCAGGATTTGAGAATGGTCTCTATCGCATCCGGACTATGTGCATAATCCACAAAGACAGAGATAGCTTTGGGATTCGGAACTGTCTGGAACCTGCCCTTTACCGGCTTGAGAAGAGGCACAATGCGCTCTATCTCTTCTGCCCGAATATTCATACTCAACAGGCAAGATACTGCCAAAGCCAGATTTTCTACATTGAAGCTGCCAATGAGCTGAGATTGCAGATCCAGGGTACCAAAGTCACCCGCAAGAAGGAATGAACTTCCCTCGGGAGAGAGCTCTATTTGAGAAATACTATAGTCCGATCCACTCATACCAACTGAACTGCATGGTAATCCTGCCTCGGTGAGCCGGGCATAAGACTTGGCTCCAAAAGC
The DNA here is from genome assembly GCA_036584515.1 of Candidatus Cloacimonadota bacterium. Taxonomy (GTDB): domain Bacteria; phylum Cloacimonadota; class Cloacimonadia; order Cloacimonadales; family Cloacimonadaceae; genus PHBP01. The sequence continues at coordinate 4,942 of JAZHDE010000003.1, forward strand.
ATCGATTGTATTGATCAGAACTCTTGCAGCGCGGGCAGCATAGTGCTCCAAAAAGGAGTACTTCACTTCACCGTATTCATCCATTGTCTTGTGGAAATCCAGATGCTCACGGCTGAGATTGGTAAAAAGACAAAAGTCGAAACAGAGCCCAAATATCCGATCCAAGGCGATGGCATGAGAGGATACCTCCATCACCACGTGACTCACGCCCGAATCCCGCATCTGAGCCAAAATCTGATTGAGTTCAAAGATATCAGGAGTTGTATGCCGGGTGTGATGCAATTCCCCATCAATGTAGTAGCCCAGAGTACCGATCCAGGCGGATTTCATCCCCAATAGCCGTAGCGCTTCATAGATCAACAAGGAGCTGGTGGTCTTGCCATTGGTGCCGGTGATACCGATCAGAGTAAAAGACTTACTGGGCTCTTGGTAATACAAACCAGCCAGAAGAGCCGCTGCTTTACGCGTATCGTCCACTTTGATATATGGCCCCCTGTAGTCTGCTACATCCTGAACCACCAAAAGTGCTGCTCCTCTTAAGATGGCATCTCCAGCAAAGCTGTGTCCATCGCTGCTTAGGCCCTTGATGCAGATAAAGATATCACCGGGTAAAACTTTTCGATTATCCACCTTAGGAACAGCATCCGGCAGATTTTCGCGATGTTCGGGATTCAGCAGATGCTCATTTGCAATCTGCGGATTCAAGGCAGCAAGAGAGCTAATGATCTGCGCCAGATTCATATTGAAGCCTCCAACAAGCAGGCAGTGTTTCCGGTGATTCTGGAGCCTGGCAAGATGGATTGGCTTCTTACTATCCCGCTTCCTTGCACCTGGATCGGCACTCCGTGCCTTCGAGCCAGTTGCATGGCAGCTCTGAGAGTTAGACCCCTCAAATCTGGCATCACATTCTGAGCCACAGGAGCATGATTGGGGCTGGAGCTACGTCCCAGTTTCACCGTTATAGGATGATATCTATCCACCGAAACTCCGGCTTTGGGAAATTGATCTATTACAACCGAAGCTGAATCCGGTCCTTCTATACTATAGGAGAAGCCAGCTTGATTCAAGAGACGTTCAGCTTCCAGCAAGCCGCGTCCCACCAATGATGGCATTACCTGAGTGCTCTGCCTGAGTCTCTCATTATAGGGCAGAATGGAGCAATTTGGCATAAAAAGTATGTTCTCAATAATGGACTTTGTGGTTGGTGCTGCGCTGGTGGAACCATAATGATATCCAGGAGCTGGTTCATCATAAAAAGTCACTATCACCATCTGGGGGTTTTCCACCGGGAAGAGTCCTGCAAAAACGGAAGTATACTTACCGGAAGCATAACCTCTGGTCCCAGGGAGATTCTTCTGCGCTGTGCCTGTTTTTCCGCCCACCCGGATGTAATCCATCTTGATGTGCCGCCCTGTACCGTAGTCCACCACAGCCTGTAAGTAAGCGCACATGGAATCTGTGGCTGCTGGGGAACTGAGCTCGCGCAGCACCCTGGGTTCATAATGTTCCAGCACATTACCCTTATCATCCAGCACTGAATCCAGGATGTAGGGCTTCATGTATTTACCACCATTGGCAATCGTGGAATATGCTGCAGCCAGTTGAATGGCAGAAACCGATATTCCCTGTCCAAAGGAGATAGATTGCAGGGTATAAGAATCCCAGTTCTCTAGCTTATGGAAGAGTCCGGATGATTCACCAAAGAGATTCAACCCGGATTTTTGACCAAAGCCGTAGGAGATAAATTGCTCATACATGCGTGATGCTCCCAGCATGGCTGCGATCTCAGCCGCTCCGGTGTTTGAAGATTTTGCTATGATATCCCGGGGTAAGAGTGCAGCTCCGGCATGAATATGACCATCATTTATAAAGCGCCCGTTGGGCATCACCTTGGGTCCGCAGATTACGCGCTCGTTGTAGCCCAGCACTCCGGAATCCAGAGCGGGAAGCATGGTAAGCGGTTTCATGGTGGAGCCGGGTTCAAACATGAAGCTTGCTGCGATATTGGGACTGTTACGGATTACATTGGGATCTGTAGATCGATCATCCCTGGAGATACCTGCCATAGCTAATATGCGCCCGGTATTCGGATCCATGATGATGCATCCAGCATTGGATGCGCTGTATTTCTCCACGCCTTCCAGGAGAGTGTTTTCCACGATCTCCTGGATATTGGCATCGATTGTAAGCTTCACATTGCGCCCATCAGCGGGATTCTTGTGTCGCAGATTTGGGTATGGCACTCGTTCCTGGTTTGCATCCAGCACGACCTCGCGCCAGCCGTAGGTGCCGCCCAAAATCTTGTCGTAGGTAGCCTCAATACCCGTCATTCCCGCCAATTGATATAGTGACCTGGAGGAGGTTTCCTCGTCAAAACCATTGGATTTCTCTGCCACAGCACCCAGCAGACGACCAGCCAGCTTACCTTTGGAATAGATTCTGCGCATGGAACTGAAGCTATGGATCAAGCCCGGTAGCTTTTGTTCTTCAAATGCGCCCAGAATATCTTCCAATTCAGATTCCCGGATCCGATTTGAGATTACTATGGAAGAAAGCTTATCGTTTCGATTCAGTTTGGACATCACCTGCTCGTGAGTCAATTCGCTGTGTTCACTGATCTGATCAGCCAAGAGGGCATAGGCTTCCTGAAGGGGGATTTCTTTGCGGGTAGCCCAGCGGTTCACCGAGGCTCGATCAACATCAAGCTGATAAAAACTGATGGAACTGACCAGCAGCTCTCCATTGGCATCTAGTATCGCACCACGTTTGGGTATCAGGATTTCCCGATCCGGAATATACCTTCTTCTACGAAAGCCACCCAGATTGTAAGGATCCAGAATCTGAATCCAAAAAAGGTAGACAGCCCATAACAGGCTGATGCCACCCAAGAAGATAACCAGGAGACGATAGCGAGACTTCACAGCGATTTCTAGTCTAAGATGATTTCCACGTTTTTGGCTTCCGCCCGGGAGGCCAAGAGGTCAATAATGCAATAAGACTTATCCTCTTGCTTGGGAGATGGCTCCTGCACGTAGACCACGCTACCGGCAGGTTTATCTGCAATAAAATTGCTCAGCTCCACTCTCACCAAAGATGAGATGTGGCGTCCGGAACGCAGATCATCCAGCTCCACCAATTGCTCGGTGTTGATGTTTTTCTCCGCATTCAAGGTCTTCTCCAGGTTTGAATAAAGCTTGGTGTTGCGAACCACTTGGTTTCCATTGTGAAAGTACATAAAAACTGCTGCCACAAAGACAATAGCTAGAACAGCGAATTTTCCTCTCATTATATCCCCCTTACTTTCTCTGCAACCCGCAGCTTGGCGCTGCGAGCCCGGTTATTACCGGAAACTTCTTTTTCACTTGCTTCTATGGGACGACGGGTTATGAGCGTGAGTCGCTTCTTTTCGTCGCAATTACATTGAATCATTTTCGGCGGGCATTTACAACCCTTGGCTGCATCCCGGAAGATGTTCTTTACAATTCTGTCTTCCAGAGAGTGGTAGCTCATCACCACGATTCTGCCGCCTGGGTTCAGCAGGTGGATAGCATCCTCCAGAGCTTGCTCCAGAACTGTCAGTTCCTGATTGACGTGAATCCGTATGGCCTGAAAGACTCTGACTTTGGATTTCAGTGAGTCCTTGGTGCCCGCACCCACCACGCTTTCGATGATGGTGGCGAGTTTACGGGTGCTGGAGATTTCTTCATCCTGACGGGCAGCAACGATGGCTTTGGCAATTCGCAAGGCATGAAGCTCATCGGAGTAAGATCGGATGACCCTGGCCAGATCGCTGATCTCAAGCTGATTCACAGCTTCCAGAGCACTGTATTCCTGCTCCTGATCCATGCGCATATCCAGCCTGGCATCACGGTCAAAACTAAAGCCCCGCTGAGTCTCATCTATCTGATGAGAGGACAGACCCAGATCAAAAAGAATCCCGTCTATGCCGGATACTCTCCTGAGCGCCAGCTCAGTACGCAGAGCCGAGAAATTGGCTTGAATGAGTTCCACAGAGTCTCTATGGTCTTTTAACACTTCAGAGCTATAGCGGAT
>JAZHDE010000004.1:0-8969 GCA_036584515.1 Candidatus Cloacimonadota bacterium
TTGTCTTCGCTCAGCACTCCCACCACGGTGAACCGGGTGTTTCCCAGCTTGATGCTCTCGCCGATGGGATCTTTGTCGCCAAAGTAATCCTTGGCAAAGTAATGCCCCAAGACTGCCACCGGTATGCGGTTTTCCTCCTCGTAGGGATTGAACAGGCGTCCGGCACCCAAGGCATAGGATTTGACGGTGAAGAAACTGCGGTTGGTGGCTCGGAGACGGACAAATTGAGTCTTGTTCTTCAGACGGTAAAGGCTATTGCTCTCGATGTTTCCATAGATGGTTTTGTATTCCAGCCCGTCACGCAGCGCTATGTAATCATCGTAGCTGATGGTCTCCACGCTTTGCCGGGCCCGGCGGAAGCTGCGACGGATGCCACCCTGCTCATCGCCCATTTGAGGAACGATGATCAGAGAGTGATCCCAGCCCATGCCTTCCATATTGGATTTTACCAGGTCTTTGAGTGCGTAAACGGAGGAGAACATGGCAACCACGGCCAGCACACCGATCACGATCCCTGTGAGGGTCAAGAGAGATCTCAGCTTGTGGCTGGAGATACTCTGAAAAGCGCTGAGCAGGCCGTCTTTAACGTGCATTATTCTAACTCTTTAGCTTGGTCTTGCACTTGGGACAGAATAGGTGCAGGCCGTCTGTCTTGTTGGTTTTCTCATACATAAAGGGGTTGTTGCAGGAGGGACAGGGGGTGGGAACCGGCTTGTCGTTCGTGATCCACTTGCATTCCGGGTAGGTGCTGCAGGAGTAGAACTGCTTACCGGCTTTGCTTTTGCGCGCCACCACTTCGCCCTTGCCACAATCCGGACACTTAACGCCTATGGTATTGGGTTTTACATATTTACACTTTGGGTAAGTGCTGCAGGCGGTAAATTCTCCATAGCGGCCGTTGCGACGGAGCAAGTTGGAGCCGCAGAGCGGGCACTTTTCTTCCAAGAGGGTAGGCTCGAGGATAACGATATTGCCGTCCTTATCCCGCTTGAAGCTCTTGCTGTTCTTGCATTCAGGATAGCGGGAACAAGCCAGGAATTCTCCGCCCCGTGAACGCTTGATCATCATCTTGCCCTCTTTGCAGACGTTGCAGACGATATCCGTTTCCTGGGTGAAGGAACCCTTTTCTTTCTTGATATCGACGTCGCCAATCAGGTCTTTGAGCTGGTCGTAATAGCCTTTCACCAGGTTTGGCCAGGTAACCCTGGCTTCTTCCACGCCGTCCAGCTCGGTCTCCATCTCGGCAGTAAAGCGCACGTTGAAGAGGCTGTCAAACTTGCCCACCAGGAAGCCGTTGACATCGTCTCCCAAGGAAGTGGGAAGGAAGGATTTCTTCTCCATTTGCACGTATTTACGCTTCTTGATGGTATCGATGATGGAGGCGTAGGTGGAGGGACGTCCGATGCCTTTGGCCTCCAGCTCTTTGATCAGAGAAGCTTCTGTGAAGCGGGAAGGAGGCTTGGTAAAATACTGCAATTGCTCCAGCTTATCATATTCCAGAAGGTCTTCCTGGACATAAGCTTCGTGGATCTTTTCTCCCTGCACGACCACCACGTGAGGATAGGCTTTGATGAAGCCTTCTTCCAATATCTCGGTGCCGGAAGCGGAGAAGAGAGCCGGTCCCAGGCTCACCTTGGCGGTGTTTACCTGTAGCTGGGCAGGCTTCATCTGAGTGGCGATAAAGCGTTGCCAGATCAGGGTGTAAAGTTTGAGCTGTTCTTTGGAAAGATAGGCTTCCACGGCCTCGGGAGTGCGGAAAGCATCTGTGGGACGGATGGCTTCGTGAGCATCCTGAGCGGTCGATTTGTTCTGATATTTGCGCACGCTGCTATTCAGCAGGTCTTTGCCAAAGCGGTCTTTGATCAGGCTGCGGCAGTTATCCACCGCTTCATCGGCGATACGCAGGGAATCCGTTCTCATATAGGTGATGAGACCTGTGTGTTCTCCGCCCAGGCTGATGCCTTCATAGAGCTGCTGAGCGATGATCATGGTGCGAGAGCTCTGGAAATTCAGGATCTTGGAGGCTTCCTGCTGCAGAGTGCTGGTGATAAAGGGAGGATAGGGCTCCATTTTACGGGGAGCACGTTTGAGCTCTTGCAGCACGGCTTTCTGGTCTTTCAGCTCACCGATCAGCATACTGGCTTTGGCTTCGTCTCCGATCTCCAGCTTCTCACCGTTCCATCTCTCCATCACGGCATGGAACTTGGGCAGTTTACCACGCCAGAAATCTGCTTCCAACTGCCAGTATTCACGGGGAACAAAGACACGAACCTCTTGCTCCCGCTCGCAGATCAGACGCAGCGCCACGGATTGCACACGCCCGGCGGAAAGACCTTTTTCTATCACTTTCCAGAGCAGAGGACTCACGGTGTAGCCCACCAGCCGGTCCAGCACGCGGCGGGCCTGCTGGGCGTCCACCTTGGCGATGTCTATACTACCGGGTTCTTCTATGGCTTTAACTATGGCCTTGGAGGTAATCTCGTTGAAGACAATCCGCTGCACCTTCTTGCCTTTTAGTTCCTTGGCAAAAGCTTGAGAGACGTGCCAGGCGATGGCTTCTCCTTCGCGGTCGTTATCAGAGGCCAGGAAGACGGCATCAACTTTGCTGATGGCTTCTTTGAGCTCCGAGAGCACCTTGGTCTTGCTTTTATCCAAGATGTATTTGGGCTGGAAGTCTTTGTCCACGTCTATTCCCAGGCTGCTCTTGGGCAGGTCCCGGATGTGTCCGTAAGAAGCCTTTACCACGTATTGGTTGTGCAGGAACTTACTGATGGTATTGGCTTTGGCGGGTGATTCTACTATGATCAAACCTTTGAGCATATTCTATATCCTTTTAATCTTCTATTTCGTTCTGTCCGCAGCACTTCTTGTACTTTTTGCCACTGCCGCAGGGACAGGGATCGTTGCGCCCCACCTTGGGTGCAACGGTGACGGGTCTCAATTTGGAACCTTCTTCAGGAGGTGGAGCGGGATGGGAGCGGCTTTGAGGCTCGCCTTGCTGAGAGGCAGCCTGGGCAAAAGTATCCACTTCATCATGAGAGGCCTGGGCATTGCGCAGGAGGGATTCCCGCTGTTCCTGAGTGAGGAAGTAATAGGTGAAAACCTTCTTGGTCACATCTTCCTGAATCCTGGTGATCAGGCCCTGGAAGAGATCAAAGCTCTCTTTTTTATACTCGATAAGCGGGTCTTTATTGGCATAGGCACGCAGGTGCACACCCTCTTTGAGGAGATCCATTTCGTGCAGGTGATCACGCCATTCATCATCCACAACTTCCAGCAGGGCATAGCGTTCTATCTTGCGCATCATTTCTTCACCCACCCGGCTTTCTTTGGCCAGATAGGCATCCATGACCAACTCCTTGAGGCTGTTTTTGAGCAGATCTTCATTGAGATGGTCACTATCGAGATCCTCTGCCGTGATGCGGATATGCAGACCGGTGGCGAACCAAGCGGCGAGACGCTCCAGATTCCAATCCTCGGGATAGCTGCCTTCGGGGATATTGTCTGCCACGACGTTTTCCACAGTCTCCATGATCATTTCCATGATCTCGTTGCGCAGATTGTAGCCTCTCAGCACACTGCGGCGGTAGGAATAGATCACTTCCCGCTGTTGATTCATCACTTCGTCGTATTTGATCAGGTTCTTACGTATCTCGAAGTTATGTTCTTCCACGCGTTTCTGAGCGTTTTCCACGGTCTTGGTCATCATGGAGTGACGGATGGCATCACCGGGTTTGAGCCCCAGCTTCATCATCATGGGCGCCAAACGGTCTGTGCCAAAGAGCCGCATCAGATCGTCCTCGAGCGAGAGATAGAAACGGCTGGTGCCCGGATCGCCCTGACGTCCGGCCCGACCGCGTAACTGCCTGTCGATACGGCGGCTCTCGTGGCGTTCACTGCCAATGATATGCAGTCCATCCAGAGGAATGCCATAGGGGAATTCTTCCGTGATCTTGGTGCTGCCATCGCGGTAGGCTTCGATGGCTTGGCTCACGACACCCTTGCCCAGCTTGATATCCGTGCCACGGCCTGCCATGTTGGTAGCAATAGTCACGGCTCCGGGCTGCCCCGCACCGGTCACGATCTCGGCTTCACGCTGATGCTGGCGGGCATTGAGCACGTTGTGCGGGATGTTCCGGCGGCGCAGAAGACGGCTGAGCGTCTCGGAAACTTCCACGCTCACGGTACCCACCAGCACGGGTTTTTGCTGCTCGTGCCAATAGACAATTTCGTTTATAATAGCTTGATACTTATCGTTTTTGGTGAGATAGATCACATCGTCGTGATCGATTCTGGTGACGGGCACATTGGTGGGGATGGACATCACGGGGAGCTTGTAGATTTCCATGAATTCACCCTCTTCCGTGATGGCGGTACCGGTCATGCCGCCCAGCTTTTCAAACATGCGGAAATAGTTTTGCAGAGTGATGGTGGCAAAGGTCTGAGTTCCGGCTTCGATGGTGACGTTTTCCTTGGCTTCCAAGGCCTGATGCAGACCTTCGGAGAAGCGGCGTCCCGGCATCTGACGTCCGGTAAATTGATCCACGATCACCACTTTGTTATCGATCACCACATAATCCACATCGTTTTCAAAGAGCGTGTAAGCCTTCAGTAACTGGCTGATATTGTGGAGTTTCTCGCTCTTATCCATGAATTTGGCAGTGCTCTGCTCCCGTTTCTGAGCCTTCTGTATATCGCTCAAAGATTCATCCGCCTCGATCTGGCGATAGATCTCGTCCAGAGACTCCATGGTAAAGAGATCGCGCTCCTTGCGGGAAAGCAGATCTCTACCCTTTTCGCAGAGATCCACGCTGTTCTGACGTTCTTCCACCACGAAAAAGAGTTCATCGTCCAGCTCGTGCAAGTTCTTATCCCGCAGATAGTAACCTTCGGTGTCGTTGACCAGCTTCTTGAGCGAGCCTTCCTGCATGAGCTTGGCAAAAGCCTTGTTGCGTGGAGCACCCCGCTTGACCAGGAGCAATTTGCTGCCCAGCTTGGAATTATCCGGATGAGGGTTATCCTCGCGCATTTCTTCTCTGATCTCGGAGAGGAAGCGCTGTATCAATTGATTCTGAGAGGCAACCAGGGAGTGGATCACCGGCCTCAGCTCAGGGTAAAAATTCTTGTCCTGCCCGATCGGACCGCTGATGATGAGCGGAGTACGGGCTTCATCGATGAGGATGCTATCCACTTCGTCCACAATGGAATAGTAGAAGTCACGCTGCACCAGTTGTTCCGGAGCCGTCGCCATGTTATCCCTCAGATAGTCAAAGCCAAATTCGCTGTTCATGCCATAGGTAACGTCGCAGAGATAGGCCTGGCGGCGTTCTTCAAAGCTCATACCGGTGGTGATGCAGCCCACTTTCATATTGTGAAAATGGAAGATAGGGCTCATCCATTCGGAGTCACGCGCGGCTAGATAGTCGTTCACGGTCACCAGATGCACACCGCGTCCCACCAAAGCATTCAGGAAGAGCGGTAGCGTGGCAACCAGGGTCTTTCCCTCACCGGTGGCCATCTCGGCGATCTTGCCATCGTGCAGAGCCATACCGCCGATGAGCTGAACGTCAAAGGGCACCATATTCCAGGTCTGCAAGTGTCCCCGAACTTCAAATTCCTGACCCACCATACGACGGCAGGTATCCTTCACCAGAGCAAATACTTCCGGAAGAAAGTTGTCCAGAGTTCTCTTGGTGAGGCTCTTGAGTTCTTTCTTGCAGCTATCTATATCGTTATCTATGTAATTACGCTCTTTATCGTCGTTAGTCTCGCGGTATTTTGTTTCCAGCTCATCAAGTTCCTGACGTTTGGGTGCCAGAGCCTGGCTGATCTCCTGTCGGATTTCTGCCACCCGGTCACGGATTTGACCGTCTTCATATTGGTGTAAACCCGAAAAGATCTTGTTAATATCCTCAACCATCGGCAGGTAGAACTGCAAGTCTTTGCTGGATTTATCTCCGAACAGCTTACGCAGAATTTTCTCTAACATATATATATCCTTTTCTTTTGCAGAAGTCCAAGTGCCCGGTGTTCGGGCGGGAAAATTCGTTTAACTCATCCTAAAAATACGGCAAGCGGATTATGTCAATAAAAACTCGGTGAAGCGGGGTTGGCAGATGGGAGTGAAGGAGATTTTTAACCACAGAGGACACATTATAATATGGATTCCTGCCTTCGCAGGAATGACGGAGAGAAGCAGAGGAGATACAAATTTACAATGTACGATGTACGATGTACGATTGGGACGCTTCGCGGGTCGGGCTGTGAGATAGAAGTGGAGTCTTTTTCTATTAAAACAGAGGAAAAGAGAGGGAACCTTTTGGTCTGCCCATACAAGTTAATAGTGAATAGTTAATGGTGAATAGAGGTGAGTCGCAGTCTCCCAGCTCCACACCTGCCGGACTTGTCACTCGTTGCTTTCCAAAAGCGACAAGATGTCGCTTCCACTCTCGTCACTCGTTGCTTTCCAAAAGCGACAAGATGTCGCTTCCACTCTCGTCACTCGTTACTTTCCAAAAGCGACAAGATGTCGCTTCCACTCTCGTCACTGGTTACTTTCCAAAAGCGACAAGATGTCGCTTCCACTATCGTCACTGGTCACTATCTGATCACGCTCAGCTTCAGCATGCGCTGGATCAGGCTCTTCTTATCCGAGCCGGCACCTAGTTCCATAGTGCTGACCACGGTGCCTTTGATGCTGTAGATATACTGGCTGTTCTCATCGATGGGAACTCTGTAACCGGAGGTATTGTGGATAATGTAGTGTGTGCCATCAACTGCTCCCAGATAGAGCACTATGTGTCCGCGGAGGTGCAGTAAACTGATGCCGGGAAGGGCATAGCGGGCGATATTGGCATAACGCAGGGAATCACTTTCAGCAGGAGTAAACTCGTGCATCACGCGAGCGGCTGCCACTTGGGAAGCGCCGTTGCGGGGCAGACGGATCCCAAAGCAGGCAAAGATGTGGATCATCATGCTGGAGCAATCCCAATCGCCATTCATATCTCCCCAACCGTAGCGGTGATTGAGCAGCTTAAAAGCTTGATTGTAAACGTTTCTTGGGGTGTAGGGCAGATAGCCAATCCGGGCATCGCTCTTCAGGATATAGCCTTCCTGCATGGCTCCGCTGCCGTTTTCCTGACGCACTGCCAGGCGAATCATGTAATAATCTCCACTTTCGCCCAGATACTCAAAGCGGGCACCCATGCGAACAGCTCCGAGATAGTCCCGTGCTGTGGCATCCTTCCAGAGATCTGCCTTGTCTGATGTTACAACAATAAAGCTCTCTGCGCGCTGATGATTTACCCATTCCTGCCGGCTCACGACTGCCATATCCTGCAGACGGAACCAGCCGCTGCTCACCGAGGTAGCACCAAATGCCCAAGCGCCGTCACTTGAGTTGTGATAGAGCACGATGGGCGTGCCGATGTCGTAACCGGAATTCTGAATTTCATCAAAATAGATATCACCGGGCTCTTTGTTCAGATTATCCATAGTGGGAACCAGGCGTTGATGCGCAAAGCTCGAAGCTATCGCAAAACGTACCGGGAGGTTCCCCCTGATAGCGCTGCTATTCTCCAGACGGGCAAGTTCTGCCCAATAGGCGGTGGAAAGCTGGTTCTCTGCCGCATCGTGGAGCCTCATGCCTTTGACCATATTGTGGAGGCTATTGATCTGGTTGCGGATGCTGCGTCCGGGAATGGCTGTGGAGTGTTGATCGATAGCAGTCACGGTGCCGAATCTGCGGCGAATGCGGGAATTGAAAGCCTCGATGGCAGAAGGGCTCATCAGGAGGCTATCGGGATAGGGATGACGGCTGATCCAAAATCCGGGCTGCCGCATCTCTGCACTCACACCGTCCAGAATCACCGGTGGTGCCAGAGCGGGCAGGATGTCTTCCCTGCTCTGAGCCCAGCCCAGAGCTATATGTAAACAGATAAGTAGCAGTATTAAGCGTTTCACTAGTCCACAATCCTATCCAGCACAGGCAGATACTCTGCCAAAAAGTCCTCGAATCTATCTTCCAGAATAGCGCGTCTGGCCATCTGCATCAGTTCCTGGTAAAACCACAAGCTATGGATGGTGGTGAGCCGCATGCCCAGGATCTCGTTCATAGTGATCAGATGGCGGATGTAGGCACGGCTGAAGTGGGTGCAGGTGTAGCAGCCGCATTCCTCGTCGATGGGGCGAAAGTCTTCCTTGTAACGTGCAGCTTTGATGATCATCTTGCCGTGCCGGGTGAAGATGCTGCCTTTACGGGCGTTGCGGGTGGGCATCACGCAATCGAACATATCCACGCCACGGGCGATATTATTGAGCAGATCACTGGGAGTGCCCACTCCCATCAGGTAGCGGGGTTTGTCCTGGGGAAGAACGTCATTGAGAAAAGCCGTGATGCGGAACATATCTTCCTTGGATTCTCCCACCGCCAGACCACCGATGGAATAGCCGGGGAAGTCCATTTGCATCAGTTCTTCCGCGCACTTTTGCCGCAGGTCTTCATAAGTGCCGCCCTGTACGATGCCAAAGAGAGCTTGTTTCTCATGGTTCTTAAAGGCTATCTTGCCACGCTCTGCCCAGTTCAGAGTGAGCTTGAGGGATTTCTCCAGATACTGGCGGCTGGAAGGCAGGGGAGGACATTCGTCGAAGCTCATGATAATATCGGCGCCAATGGCTTCCTGAATCTCCATAACCTTCTCGGGACTAAAGAAATGCAGGCTGCCATCGATATGGCTGCGAAACTGCACTCCCTCGGGCGTGATCTTACGCAGAGCCGAGAGACTCATCACCTGGAAACCACCGCTATCGGTGAGCATGGGACGGTTCCAACTGATGAATTTGTGCAGTCCTCCGGCGGAGCGGATCAGTTCATGCCCGGGACGCATGTATAGATGGTGTCGTTCTTCATCGCAATGCTCGGCGGCATGATCTTCAGCGCCGGACTCGGCATGGCGATCGAGCGGATCGCC
>JAZHDE010000005.1:0-8998 GCA_036584515.1 Candidatus Cloacimonadota bacterium
TCCGCAATGAAGATAGCAGAGAACTCCGTCAAATCCCCAGTGACCACGATCATGGTGGCTTTGATCGTGATTATCCTGGGAGCCATGGCCGTGATCAGGCTGCCCATTGATGCCATGCCGGATGTAACCTCTCCCACGATCAGCATTTCCACAAACTATTCCAAAGCCAGCCCTCTGGTGATGGAAGAGCTGATCACCCGGCCCATCGAACAAGCTGTCAGTGCTGTCTCCGGAGTGCAGGAGATCACTTCCCGTTCCTCGGAAGGCTCCAGCAGCGTGCAAGTTTATTTTAGTTGGGGCACAGATCTGGATGCTGCCTCCAATGATATCCGCGATCGTCTGGATCGCATCCTTTCCCGGCTGCCCGATGAGGCGAGCCGGCCCTCCCTGCGTAAGTTTGACCTTGCAGCCATGCCCGTGGTGATGATGGGCGTGGTCAGCGATCTTGATCCCGTCACACTCAGAACCCTGATCGACAATGAGATAAGCTCCAGGCTCGAAAGAGTGGATGGTGTCGCCAGCGTCAATATCTGGGGCGGATTGACCCGCGAAGTGCAGATCAATGTGGATCCCACCAGGCTCAAATCCCTGGGGCTTTCGCTGGACCAGGTGATCAGCCGCATCCGGTCTTTCAACGTCAATCAACCCACCGGAAACCTGTATCGCGGCAATTACCAGATCACCCTGCGAGTGCCCGGAGTCTTTGAAAGCATCGCCCAGATCGGGGAAACTGTGATTGCTCAGAAGGGTGGTTCATCCATCGCTCTGAAAGACATAGCCACCATCGAAGACGCCTCTTCCAAGCTCACCAGCATCGTTCGGATCAATGGCAAGCCGGGCATCCAAATCTCGGTGAACAAACAATCCGGCACCAATACAGTGAAGGTCGCCAAAGGCGTTCTGAAAGAGGTTGAAGCCATCAACCGCAGCATGACCCAGCTCAAGATTATCCCCTTGGTCGATCAATCCATTTACATCAGCCGCGCCATCAACAACGTTGGCAGCTCCGTGATCATCGGAGGTCTGCTGGCTGTCTTGATTCTGCTTTTCTTCCTGCGCAATATCAGAAGCACCCTGGTGATTTCCACCGCCATACCCATTTCCATCATGGCAACCTTTGGCTTGCTCTATTTCTCCGGTTTCACCCTCAATCTGATGACCATTGGAGCCCTGGCACTGGGAGTTGGGCAGCTTTTGGATAATTCCATCGTTGTGCTGGAGAATATCTTCCGGCATCGGGAACTGGGCAAGACGCCCCAGGACTCTGCCATTATCGGCGCAGATGAGGTCACTTCTCCGATCATAGCCAGCACGCTCACTTCCCTGGTGGTCTTTATGCCGATGCTCTTTATGCAGGGCATGACAGGCATGATGTATAAGCAATTGGCTTATGTGGTGGTCTTTTCGCTGATCTGCTCTTTGGTCACGGCACTCACGATGGTACCGATGCTTTCCAGCAAGATGATCCACGTCTCAGAAGAACCCCATGGCAATAAAAGCAGCTTGCGTTGCAAAGTGTTCCGCGCCACCGGAAGTATGCTCGCAGGTATGGAGAGGATCTATGCCTCAATGCTGAATTATGTGCTGAGTCACCGGCCTAAAACTCTCTTTATCGGCACTGCCATCTTGTTGGGCACTGCAGTATTGGCTACTTTCATCGGCTCTGAATTGATGCCCATGGCAGACGAGGGTGAGATCCGGGTGAACCTGGATATGGAAGCCGGAACGCGTCTGGAAGTGGTGGATGCCAAGATGAAGCTTGTGGAGCAAAAGCTCAAAGGCATTCCGGAAATCCAAAATATGATCGTCCAAGCCGGAAGCGGTGGCTGGGCCTCCGGCTCCAACACTGGCAGTATCCGCATCCGCCTGAGCGGAAGATCCCAGCGCAGCCGTAGTGACGAAGATATATCCGCAGAGATCCGCAAACGCCTCACCGGAATCCCCGGAGCCAAGATCAGAGTGCGCACCTCCACCAGCAATCAGATGTCCAGATTTGCCGGAGGGGGAGACCGCCTGGAAATCCAGATCAGAGGTCACGACCTGGAAGAATCTTCTCGCCTGGCAAACCTTGTGATGGCTTCTATCAAAGATATCGAGGGCATCACCGATGCCAATCTCAGCCGCACCGCCGGTGCTCCGGAAGACCTGATCATCATCGATAGAATCAAAGCCGCAGAGCTGGGGCTAAATGTGCAGCAGATCGCTTCTGCCCTGGAAACCGCCCTATCCGGATCCAGCGCGGGGGAATTTGTGGATGAGGGTCGTGAATACCCGATCGTTGTCCAAGTCAAAGATGCAGACACTCTACCGATCTCAGAGCTCTTGGATCTCAGCCTGATCAACTCTAGCGGAGTCCCGGTGCAATTGCGCAACCTGGTGCGGGTGGAAAGCGGACAAAGCTCCACCGTGATCGAGCGCTTGAATCAGGAGCGCATGATTGACATTTCTGCCAATCATGCCGACAGAAGCCTCAGTGCTGTGGTTAAAGACATTCAGGCAGAGCTGGATAAGATCAGCCTTCCTATGGGCTACAGCGTGGAGATTTCGGGCGATTACAAGCAACAGCAGGAATCTTTCCGGGAGCTCATGATTGGTCTGATCCTGGCAATTGTGCTGATCTATATGGTGATGGCAAGCCAGTTTGAATCCATCCGTGATCCTCTGGTCGTCATGATGTCTGTACCTTTTGCCTTTATTGGAGTCAGTCTGGCGCTCTTCCTCACGGGCACGACTTTCAATATCCAGAGCTACTTGGGCATCATCATGCTGGCAGGTATTGTGGTAAATAATTCCATCCTCTTTGTGGATACTACCAATAAACTGAGACGCAGTGAAGCGATGGAGCTCTATATGGCGATCAGAACCGCCGGGCTCAGAAGGCTGCGTCCCATTCTCATGACGGCTATTTCCACCATTCTGGGCTTGTTTCCTCTGGCTCTTGGACTCTCCGAGGGCGGTGAAACCCAGGCTCCGCTCGCACGTGTAGTGATCGGCGGATTACTGATCTCCACTCTGGTCACCCTCCTACTGATCCCGGTGATCTATAGCTACTTTGAAGGAGGCATCGGCCGAAGCAAAGCATAGTCTGCCTAGAACCTGTTTCAGACTCGTGAGCCGTCGCTCTTCTTCGTGCAACTGTGGAAAAATTGCCTCAGGTCTTCTGGGTAAATCTCCAGAAACGGCTTGACATTTCTTTGGCTATCTCAATATCCTAGTGCAAGCTAAATAAAGGAGATAGTTATGAAACACATCGCAGCCGTCCTGTTTGTTACTTTCTTTCTCACCAGCGCTCTTGCCACAGTTTGGCATGTGAACAACGATCCCACTTTCCCGGCAGACTTCACTCAGCTCAGCACTGCCGTGAGTAGTGCGGAAGTTGCCGATGGAGACACCATATATCTGTATGGAAGCGTTAATACCTATAGCAGCGTTACTGTAACAAAGGCTCTCACCATCATCGGTCCTGGCTATTTTTTGGGCAACAATCCGGGCTTGCAGCACAAAACCCTTAGTGTGAATTTCTCAGACCTAACCTTGTATACTCCGAACACAGTTCTGGCAGGAGTCTTCATTCAGTCCGGTTTCACTGTAACAGGCAGCAACATCAGTGTGATTGGATGCAGAACCGGCTGGAATGTAGGGGTTTCAAACAACTCAAATGTGGTTTTCCAGGGCTGCTACTTCGGAGAGAAATCTGGCTACAACTCCACGACTGTGGGACTGAACAATTCTCAAAACATCATCTTCTCAAATTGCTATTTCGGGGGAAACAACGGCTTCAACACTATACATGTTCCCATAAACAGCAGCGCCACAATCCTGAACTGCGTGATCTCCGGGACCATGAATCTCAGAAATACGGAGTTCTACAACAACATAGTCTATAAAGTGCCAAACTACGACATTGGCTGGAACGTGAGCGCAACCGTTTACAACAATGTCTTCACCAGTATCAGCGGCTTTGACTGGTCTACTGTGGTAGATCCTGCCACCAATCACGTGAATTACTCCGGCCCCCTATTTGTGGATTCCACATCTCCGGATGGAAAATACGTGCTGGTGGACGATCCTGCCAATCTCGCTTTGACAGGAGGATTTGGCGGCACAGAATGCGGAATCTTTGGAGGTTCAAGCCCCTATAAGCTCAGCGGAATGCCCTCCATACCCAGCATATATATGTTGAACGTTCCCGCTTCGGGCAGTTCGCTACCTATCACGGTGAAAGCCAGAGTAAATGATTGAAGCTGGAGCATGATATGAAACATCTTCTGGTCTTAGTTCTGCTCCTGATGAGCCTTTGCACGACTCTGAATTCAGCCCTTATCCTAGAAATGGAGTATTATCTGGATCTGGACACGGAGAGCGAGCAGTGCTTCCCGCTCAGTTTTAGCGAAGCAGAGCTTGCAGAGGGCTCCGGAACGCTCGATCTCTCAGATCTTTCCCCGGGCTTTCACCGGTTTAGCACCCGAGTCAAGGATAGTGACGGCTTGTGGAGCTTCTTCAACCATAGAATGGTTTATAAGATGGAGCAATCCAGTCCCGATCTCACGGCTTTGCATTATTGCCTCGATAACGACGAGAGCTTTGCCACTCTTCCCCTTCAAGTTCTGGATGCCGGCAGAACCTGGATTCTGAACGGCGAGCTCAGCTTTCCTCCGGAAACAGAGCCCGGATTGCATGTTCTGAAGCTTTGGGTAGAGGATACGGAAGGGAGTTCCAGCCTCAGAAACAACAAAATCTTCCTCTATAATCCTCCTCAGACTACTCAGAACATCGTGAGCTTCTCCTGGTACTTCAGCGGACCCGGTGCGGATCCTACGCAAGAATATCACTTTTTCCCTGCCAATCCCCTCCCGGATCTCACCACAGAAATCCTGGCTGCCCTGCCGGATCTCAGCCCCGGAGAAAGCTACCAACTTCATCTTTACGCCAAGCAAAGTAGTGGAACTGCCAGCTTGCACACCGCGCATAGCTTCATCTACGACTTCCGGGTGGAAGGAATATCAATTGTGCTGGATGGCAATGAACTGCTGATCTCCTGGGACGCCATACCTAACGCCCTGCACTATCTGGTGGAACGCAAGCCCTCACCGGAAGCTGAGGGTGAATGGACGCAAACCCCCAATCCCTGGCTGGAAATCACTCCGGTTGCAGATCGGGAGTTCTTTCGCGTGAAGGCGGTCAAATAGCCGGGTAATAGTTACTGGAACCTAACCTGATATTGGAGAGGATAGGCTGAAGGGATGAGTGCGCCACGAAGCCCTTAACCCGTTTTAAAGGGTTTTCAGAAGGGCAGGCGGTGGTTTCAACCACCGTACCGGATATCTCTCTGCCCACTTTTTACACACTCTCCCTTGACAATTTAAAACTACTCAGGGATATTGTAATAGGTGTGGTTTTCGTCCCCACACTGATCTTCACAAGGACGTGTTCCTACCGATAACGAGAAGCAGGTATTATGAACGAAATCATAGTTGTAAAAGGGCTTGTAAAGAGATATGGAGAGATCACCGCAGTAGATAGCATCAGCTTCTCGGTGGAAGAGGGCAGCCTGTTTGCGTTTCTGGGACCCAACGGAGCAGGGAAATCCACCACTATCAATATAATCAGCTCGCTGCTTCCCCGAAATGCCGGAGAGGTTACAGTCGCAGGTTTTGAGCTGGGGAGACAGGATAAACAGATTAGGGAAGTGATTTGCAGCGTGTTTCAGGAAAACATCCTGGATGATCTGCTTAGCGTCCGCGAAAACCTTATCCTGCGCGCAGGCCTGTATGGCAAGAGCAAGCTTCAGGCGGTGGAACGGCTGAAAACCGTGGCAGATTTAATGGGCATCCGCGATATCCTGCCTCGGCGCTTTGGGAAGCTCTCCGGCGGGCAAAAACGCCGGGTCGAGATTGCCAGCCGGTTGTGGACCCAAACTCTAAGTATGACCGGCATAAAGGAATGATAATGAGAGAGCGAGAAGATCTTGAGGGTTATGGGTTTGACTATGAAGAGTAATAGCTACGACTCCATAATCGTTGGCGGGGGCATGGCAGGTCTCACCGCTGCCTCATATCTGGCCCGGGCAGGTCAAAAGGTTCTTCTGCTGGAAAAGAACAGAGAGCTGGGAGGGCTGGTAAATACCTTTTCGAACCACGGTTTCCGTTATGACGCCGGCGTTCGCGCTTTGGAAGACGCTGGAATCATTTTCCCCATGCTGAAAGAACTGGGTATAGAGCTGGAAGTGGTTCGAAGCAGGGTTTCGATTGGGATAGAAAACGAAATCCTGCATATCGACAGCATAGAGAGCTTGTCACAATACAGAGACTTGCTGAAAAGCTTATACCCCGAAAGCGGAGATGAGATTGACAAGCTGATTAAGATCATCCGTAAGATCATGAAGAATATGGATGTTCTGTATGGCATTGAAAACCCTCTGTTCAAAGACTTAAAGCGTGATACCAGTTTCATCTTCAAGACCCTGCTTCCCTGGCTGCCCCGGTTTCTGCTCACGATAGGTAAAATCAACCGAATGCAGCTTCCAGTGGAGGATTATTTATTGTCCATTATCAAGAATCCTTCCCTCAGGGATGTGATCGCTCAGCATTTTTTCCAGAATACACCCACATTCTTTGCCCTTAGTTACTTTTCGCTGTATCTGGACTATTTTTACCCCAAGGGTGGCGTAGGAAAGCTATCTGAAGCCTTGAGCAGCAAGATTCTGACACTGGGGGCTGAGATTAAAACCGAAACCATGGTCACCGGCGTATCTCCTGCCAATAAGACAGTTACCGACGACAGAGGCACTTCTTACAGCTATCAAAACCTGGTTTGGGCTGCCGATCTTAAGATGCTCTACAGAATTGCGGATTTGCAAGACTTACCCGTGGAACTAGCAAGCAGATTTGAGGCGGTAAAAGTGAAAATGCTGAAGCACAAGGGGGGTGAATCTGTCTTTTCCCTTTTCTTGCAGGTTGACGAAGCCCTGGAAAGCTTTGGCAGTATAGCAAACGGCCACTTTTTCTATACCCCAACCCGGCAAGGATTAGGCCAAACACACCGCGGGGAACTGCAAGAGCTGCTTCACAACTTCCATAGTACAAGCAGACAGGAAGTTCTTGCCTGGCTGGATAGATTCATATCCCATCACACATTCGAGATTTCAATACCAGGACTGAAGGATAAGGAGACTGCCCCTCCCGGCCAAACCGGCATCATTATCAGCTTTCTTGCCAGATACGAGCTTTTCAGGAAAGTGGAAGAGGCAGGTTGGCTGGAAGAGTTTGTTACCGATATAGAGGATCGCGTCATCAAGATACTTGCCGAATCGGTTTATCCCATGCTGAAAGATAAGATTATCAGCCGCTTTTCACACACCCCTATCAGCATCCACAACCGCATTGCCAGCTCCGAAGGAGCAATTGTGGGCTGGGAGTTTCGGAAGGAAATGCCTGTCGTGAACCGAATTCAGGTTTCCGACCGCTCTGTGTTAACACCACTGCCATCGGTTTATCAGGCTGGTCAATGGGCATACAGCCCTGCCGGCGTTCCCATGTCGATTCTAACAGGCAAGCTTGCCGCGGATAGAATTATCAAATCTAAGTAAATCGGTAGTTTGCTCATTTATCTACCAGTTAAGTTCCGTAGGAACGGTGTTTTAGGGAGTCCCCAGGACTGCGTCCTGGGCTATATTCAGCGTCTTCCACTTCGTTCCGGACTTCCCGGCCACTTCGGGATATTCCGTTTGCGTGATACCACGGTTCTGTAGTATTGATTTTCTGGATTCCGGACAATTCTGCCCACCTCATAGTGGAAGTGACATCTTGTCGCTTGATTCAAACACGTCAGGATGACGTGTCCACTTTGGGGACCCCGAAACCACCCCAAGCCCTCAGTTCCTTCGGTTTTGGGGACCCCGGAACTCCCGGAATGACGGTGGGTGTGGACTGGGAGGAGGTGTAGGGCAGTAGCGCAGCTCTGTTTACTGTTCACTGCTCACTGCTTTCTCCCGGAGTCTTCGCCGAGTCTTGCAGGACTCTTCCGGAGCAAAGTGCTCGGGAAGACTGGGCGAAGACACGGCGAAGACTCCGCAAGTAATAGGAAAGCTCTTTGGTCAAAAATGGACTCCGCGGATGATGGGGTTTCTGTCCATTCTGTCCATCTCGTCCATATAGTCTATCCCGTCCACAATATCCATAACCGGGAGACTATCCTTCCAATCCAGATCAATCCGATTGTCTGATCCTACTTCAATAAGACCATCTTATTGGTATAGTTATTGTTACCGGCAGTCATCACACAGAAGTATAACCCACTGGCCAGCGGATTTCCCTCCTGATCCACACCTCTGAATATCCAGGTATAGTCACCGGGATTAGCATGTATTTGGCTATGAGTGGCAACCACCTGTCCCTTGGCGCTATAGATAATGAAATCCACCCTCTCCGGAGATCGGAGCTGATAGTGAATGGTGGTGCTTGGATTAAAGGGATTGGGATATGAGGGCAGTAAACGCGTTTCCAAAGGTATATAGGGAGTTCCCGGATTATCCGGATCCCCCACCGTTACAGACTGCGGGCCCAGAAATCTGTTTGTGCCATTCAGATCGAGGGTTTCCAGCCAGTAGTAATAGCAGGTCTGGGGCACCAAGTCCTCATCCCGGAAGTAATAGACTGTGGTTTGAGAACTATTGGTGGCAGGAATCAGATCACTGATAACCGAGGCCGTGCTCAGGAGATTGCAACCATTCTTCAGCACCTTAAAACCCAGCAGATTGGATTCAGATTGAGTTACCCAGCTCAGGGTTACAAGGTCAGAACCCAGCGCCAGAGCAGTAAATGAACTCAGTTCCACCGGCAGTGTTACGTCCTGACCGCTCAGGACAGCCGGTATTTGGCTCTTCGCCCCCAGGGGAAGATTTGAAAATACGATGCTTTGAGGTCCGGTAGCCGGATAGGGATTGGCATGATGCCAAGCCAGGCCACCCTCTGCTGGATCATCGAAGTAGGCAACTGCA
>JAZHDE010000006.1:0-8931 GCA_036584515.1 Candidatus Cloacimonadota bacterium
CTCTTCCGGAGCAAAGTGCTCGGGAAGAGTCCTGCAAGACACGGCGAAGACTCCGCGAGGAATGGGAGAGGAACTAGCGTGGTGGCGGGGACCGTAATTCCAGCGAAGTCGGGACGGTGTGAACACCAAGTATCGCACTGGTAAAGCAACAACTAATGAAACCAATGAAAAAGAACCGAAAATCCGGCGAAGGAGACTATGTGAAAAGTCAGACACCTTACCGAATAGTTCCTACGGAACTCAGGTCCTCAGAATCCTCAAATCCTGAAATCCTTGTGAAAGAATAGAACTCAAGATGACTGGATCGACTGGATCAACAGGATTTTCTCCCAGTTACACACCTACCGATTTCGTCACCACGCCACCACGCTCTGATCACTCGTCACTAATCCCTAATCACTGTTAAGCGACAAGATGTCGCTTCCACTATGCGAAGCAGCGCAGCTCTGATCACTCGTCCCTAATCCCTAATCCCTGTTAAGCGACAAGATGTCGCTTCCACTATGCGAAGCAGCGCAGCTCTAATCACTCGTCACTAATCCCTAATCACTGTTAAGCGACAAGATGTCACTTCCACTATCTTGTCACTTGTTACTTGTCACTTGTCACTAAAAAAAGAACCGGCCACACAAGGTAGCCGGTTCATTATATTGACGAGCTCACGCAGAGCTGTACTGGTTTAGATCAAGCCATCTCTCTTCAATAGAGCATCCGGATCGGGCTTACGTCCGCGGAAGGCGGTGAAGAGGATCATGGGATGGAAGGAATTACCTCTGGCCAGGATATGCTTGCGGAAAGAATCCGCCAATTCCCGGTTGAAGATTCCCTTTTCCTGGAAATAGCTCCAGGCATCGGCTTCCAGGGCTTCCGCCCATTTGTAGGAGTAATAGCCGGCAGAATAGCCTCCAGCAAAGATGTGGGAGAAGGAGCAGGACATATTGGTACCCGTCACTGCCGGCAGCAGCCGGAAGGGCTCGATCACTTCTCTCTCAAAGGCATCAACGTCCTTGATCTTGGAGGGATTCTGGTTGTGCCAGGCAAAATCCAGATTACCATAGCGTAACTGGTTGATATTACCCAAACCAGCCTGGAAGTTCTTTGCTGCCAGCACCTTGTCTATCAGTTCCTCGGGCAGGACCTCACCGGTCTCATAATGCTTGGCAAAGAGCTTCAGCGCTTCTTTTTCCAGCAGCCAGTTTTCCATAATCTGAGAGGGAAGCTCAACAAAATCCCAGAGCACTCTGGCACCAGAAACGCCCTTGTAATGGCAATCCGAGAGCAAGGCATGCAGGGCGTGACCAAATTCGTGGAAGATGGTGCGTGCTTCATCCAGACGCAAGAGCGAGGGCTGCTTGTCTGTGGACGGGGTGAGCGAACTAACGATGGAGACGAAGGGACGGCGCATACCATCGGAATGCATTCCCTGTCCCTGGAAGGTGGTCATCCAGGCACCACCGCGCTTGGTATCCCGCGGGAAAAGATCCAGATAGAGCAAGCCGAGATAGTTATCCCCATCGTGCACTTCCCAGGTCTGCACGTCTTTGTGATAGACCGGAACGTCCTTCACGCGCTTGAGATCAATGCCGTAGATCTTTTTGGCGACCTTAAAGAGGCCTTTGATCACGTTTTCGACCTTGAACCAGGGGCGAAGCTGCTCCGGATCGTAGGCATAGCGTTCTTCTTTGAGCTTGTTTGAGTAGTAGCCAAAATCCCAGGGCATCAGCCGGGCCAGACCGTCTTTGGCTTTGGCATAGGCAGCGGTTTCTTTGATTTCGGCTTTGGCTGCGGGATAGGCAACTTTATAGATCTTATCCAGGAAGTCTATAACGGCTTTGGGACTGCCTGCCATTCTTTCCTTGAGCACGTATTCAGCGTGGTTTTTGAAGCCCAGGAGACGGGCTCTCTTGTAGCGCAATTGCACTATTTTGAGGATGAGTTCCTGATTGTCGAACTTGCCTTTGAAGGCACGGGCAGCATAGGCTTTTTGCAGCTTTTTGCGCAGTTCACGGTTCTTGCAATAGGTCAGCACCGGCATCAGGCTGGAAGGTTGCAGAGTGAAGACCCAGCCGCCGTCCTTACCCTTCTGTTTGGCGGTGTAAGCCGCGGCATTGAGAGCGCTTTCGGGGATGCCTTCCACTTCTTTGGGATCGGTGATATGAACGATGAAAGAGTTGGCGGCAGCCAGCACATGATTGGAAAAATCCAGGCTGAGGCGGGACATCTCCATATCAATGGCGGTGAGCTTCTTTTTATCTTCATCGGAAAGCAGGGCTCCGTTGCGGATCAGCCCGGTGTAGCTGCGTTCAATGATTCTATAGCGTTCGGCTTTTTGCAGAGCTTTTTTGTCCGTGAGGTCTTTAGGAAGCTCCGGAGCGGGTTTGCCGGCAACTTCTGCTTCGTAAACGGCCTTGACCTTATCAAAGATCACGGGGTCGGTGGAGATTTCGCTGCTGAATTGAGAGAGCATGGGGGAAATCTTCTGCGCCAGAGCTTTGAACTCATCATCGCTTTCGCAGGAAAGCAGGTTGAAGAAAACGCTGGAGATCATATCCAGGTGTTCTTCTGCTACGCCCATAGCTTCGATGGTGTTTTCAAAAGTGGGTTTAGCCTTGCTTTTCTTGAGCTTTTCGATGGCGGTTTTGGTTTCTGCCAGCACCTGCTCAAAGGCAGGCAGGTAATGCTCGGTTTTAATCTTATCAAAGGGGATGGCTTTGAGCCGGTGATTGTTCTCTTTTTCGAGAAGCGGATTAGGATTAGTCTTCATGTCTTAACCTCTTGATATACATTCTTCTTCTGTCTGGCAGAATTATCTTAATAGTGGATTTAGTCAATGTTTTTTTCCTAAGTGCCGGAGAAAGAGGTTAAAAAGAGGGACTCTTTGGCTGCCTATTCAGATCGATGCCCACTTGTGAGCAGCTTGGCGAGGACAGAGGACTCAGACTTGACAGAATCGCTTAGGGAGCTTCTACTTGGCTGCTGTGCTACTCAGAAGGATGTATTCTTCCAGGCTTTGGATCGCCACTTCAAACTGGCTGAGATAATCCAGGTGCTGATCGAGCTCAATCACCAGACGTAGGCCGGAGGAGAGGTCAAAGCGGAAGGGATGTTTCAGGCGTGAACCCAAGCCCAGCAGCACCTGCTTGGGAGGCAGGGCGGTTTGGCGGAAGTCGATGGTGATCTGGCCGTTGCGCACCTGGCAGGCTTCCAGATCGGCTTTCTGGGTGAGGAGCTTGAGCTTGAAATAGAGCAGTAGCCAAGAGGCTTTCTGGGGAATCTTACCAAAGCGATCGGTGAGCTCGGTGCTCAGTTCGTCCAGCTCTTCCACACTTTCCAAAGCGCTGATGCGGCGATAGATGCGGAGCCGTTCCTCATCGTCATCAATATAATCCGCGGGTAGGTAGAGATCGATCTCCGTCTTGAGCTGAAGCCGCTTCTCTGGGCTGTCTTCAGGAGTTGGATTGCCACCGTTTTCGGCAATATCGATGGCAGAGCTGAGTAGCTTGTTGTAATAGTTAAAGCCGATGGATTGGATGATGCCGCTCTGTTTGGTGCCCAGAATGGTTCCTGCTCCGCGCAGTTCCAGATCCCGCAGCGCCACCTGGAATCCGGCTCCCAGATAATCATATTGAGTGAGGGCTTCCAGACGCTGGCGGGCGTCAAAAGTGGTGTTCTTGGGGATCAGAAGATAGGCGTAGGCACGGCGGTTGCTGCGTCCCACCCGTCCCCGCATTTGATAGAGTTGAGCCAGGCCAAAGGTATCAGCGCGGTCGATCAGGATGGTGTTGGCGTTGGAGATATCTATGCCGTTTTCCACGATGGTGGTGCTGACCAATACCTGAAATTCCCGGTTCACAAAAGCATCCATCACAGTCTCCAGATGGTGTTCCGGCATCTGGGCATGTCCCACTCCAAAGCTGACGGAGGGCATGGCTTCGCGGAGTTCTGCTACTACGGTTTCAATGGTCTGCACCCGGTTGTGGATAAAGAAGACCTGGCCACCTCGGTCCACCTCCCTCCTGATGGCGTCTTTGATCACTTCCAGATCCCGGGGGGTGATGATGGTGCGGATGGGAAGGCGTTCCTTGGGTGAAGTCTGCATCAGGGAGATTTCTTTGAGCTTGGCAAGTGCCAGATTCAGGGTTCTGGGGATGGGCGTGGCAGACATGTAGAGGGTGTCCACATTGGTCTGCAGTCTGCGAAGCCGTTCTTTGTGGCGAACTCCAAAGCGGTGCTCCTCATCTATGATTAAAAGCCCCAGCCGGCGGAAATGGACGTCTGCCGAGAGAAGCCTGTGAGTGCCGATGGCGATATCGATCTCGCCCATGGCAATGCCCACCAGATCGCGGGAAACCTGCTGAGAAGAGCGGAAACGGCTGAACATGGAGATGCGCACCGGGTATTGCGCCATGCGTTCCCGGAAGACGCGATAGTGTTGCTCTGCCAGCAGCGTGGTAGGCACCAGCACAGCCACCTGATAACCGCTACACACGGCTTTGAAGGCGGCACGGATGGCGACCTCGGTCTTGCCGAAACCCACATCTCCACAAAGCAAGCGCTCCATGGGGACGGGGAGTTCCATATCTGATTTGATCTCCAGAGTGGCTTTGGCTTGATCCACAGTGTCTTCATAGATGAAGGAACTTTCCAGGCCTGTCTGCCAATCTGTATCCGGCTTGTGCGGGATGCCCGGACGGCTGGAACGCTCTGCGTAGAGCTTTACCAAGTCCTTGGCGATGAGCTCGATCTGCTCCTGAGCCTTCTGTTTGGTGCTGTTCCATTTGGCGGAGCCAAGCTTGCTGAGAGTAGGCTTGCTGCCTTCTTCTGCCACATATTTGGAGAGGAGCTGAAGCTGAAAAGTAGGCACATAAACCCTATCCTCATTGGCATATTGCAGCACCAGGCATTCGACGTCCTGGCCGTCCAGCTTGATGATTTGCAGGCCTTCAAAGAGGGCAATGCCGTGATCGACATGCACCACGTAGTCACCGGGCTTGAGGTTTTCATAGTCCACGATCTCTTCGCCGGGAGCGTAGCGGGGAGCATAACGCTTGCGTTTATAGCGGTTGAAGATCTCATGATCGGTAAAGACTTCGAGGCCGGCATCTTCCAGATAAAAGCCTTCGTGCAGCACTCCCAGATGTCTCTGGCAGGCTATCTTATAGTCGTCCAGCAGTTCCTGCATACGTTTGCTCTGGCTCTGATTGTCAAAGAGCAGGATGGCATCCTTGCCAGTGGATTGCAGGTGCCGGAGCCGCTCGGAGAGGACGTTCAGGTCTCCGTTTATGGGTGAAGCGGAACTCATAGGGGCTCGGTGGGCAGCTATCTTGAAGGGTAGTACAAACTCAGATTGGGAGAGAAAGAGATTGACCGAGCTTTGGAAGAGGCTATGCACAAAAGCTTCTGAGGCCAGGATCTGTTCCGGCTTGGGCAGCTTGGCCTGGCTGTGGTTCTTCTTCTCCCGTTTGTATTGCTGAACGCATTGTTCCAGAAGCTGTTCCATTTCCTCTGCCACATAGGGATAGTTGTTCCAGATCAAGAGGCGGTTGTCTGCAGCAAAATAATCCGGGAAGCAGGCCAGCTCATCCAGCAGCAGGCTGTTATAATTCTCAATACCTTCAAAGTATCCGTTGTTTCGGATCTGGGCGATGATGGGGGAGGACTTGCGCACCTCGTCCAGGGCAAGCTCCCGGGCAGGGATCAGGATCGCCGAGCCAATCTCTCCGGGCTCGGAACGTTGGGACTGGGGTGAAAAGATGCGGATGGAGACAATTTCATCGCCATAATACTCCAGCCTCACGGGTTTGTTCAAGGGAGGACTGAAAACGTCCAGGATGCCACCCCGGCGGGCTACCTGGAAGACCTTATTGACTTGGTATTCCGTCTCATAACCCATGTTTGCCAGAGCTTGAAGTAGCTCTTGAGGCGGGTATTCATCTCCCTGTTTCAGAGTGATAATGTGGCGGCGGAGGCTGTCCACCGGAGGCAGATAGCGCAGAGCTGCACGGATAGAGAGGGAGTAGATGGCAGGGGTTTCTGAGACTGCGCGGAGCATCACTTCCATGCGGGTGGCGCGGATAGAATAGTGCGGACTGCGTTCTTCATAGGGCAGAATCTCGTAATCCGGCAGGTAAAAAGCCTTGTCTCTGCCGATCAGGGCACAGATATCTTCCCAGAGTTCTTCGGCAATGATGTCGTCCTGCGAGATCAGCACCAGGTTCTTGCCCGTCTTCTCAAAGAGTGCGGCTGCGAGCAGGGCTCTGGCAGATTGGTTCAGGTGATAGTATTGGGCAGAGAGTCCTTGTTCTGCTTTGCTTATGACCTCCGAGAAAAAGGCTGAACGCGATAGATGGGGCAGAAGCTTGGGGAAAAGAGTCATTATTGTGGCTCCGTGAAGAGAAATCTGCCCACGATCTTGACCAGCTTACCTTTGGTAAAGGAAACGGTTACGGAGGCATCGTCGCCTTCTCCGCTGGATCCCAGCACGATCCCTTTGCCGTGTTCCTTGTGATAGACGGTTTGCCCCACTTGCCATACTTTCTGGCTCTCACGCTTGGCTATTTTGAGTTTTGGGACGTAGCGTGGGGCAAGACTTGCTCCAGCATCCAGGCCGGGATTGGCAAAGAGAGAGGCGTCCAGATCCTTGAGGAACTGGCTGGGCTGGGGATAGTAAAAGTTCTGATAGAGCCTGCGCAGGCGGGCGTAACTGATCCTAAGCTTCTTACGGGCCCGGGTCACTCCCACGTAGAAGAGACGTCGTTCTTCCTCGATGTCTTCCAGAGTGTTCAAACTCATCCGATGAGGCAGAAGCTCTTCCTCTACTCCGGCGATAAAGATGGCGTCAAACTCCAGTCCCTTGCAGTTGTGCAGTGTCATGAGGCGCATGGCATCAGTTTGCTCGGAGACCAGATCCATACTGGTTTGCAGCGCTACAAAGGGGAGGTAATCAAAGAGCAGAGCATCCCGGTCGTTTTCACTGCGAAAGCGTTCGCTGAATTCACTCACGGAAGTCATAAATTCCACCAGGTTCTCTGCCCGAGCCATTTCCTTGGAGTCTTTGGAGGCCTGATAGTGAGCGATTAGCCCCAGTTCGTCCATGATGGTCTTCACCAGTTCATAGACTTCGGTGGTGGGCACCATGCATCTCCAGCGCTCCAGCAAGTCGGCAAAGTTCCTGATCCTCAGCAGGGCGGATTTTTGCAGGGCAGAAACCGCTTCGACGTTTGTGATGGCTTGATAGAGGGTGATTCTGGTCTTCCCGGCAAAGCTGAGCAGATGGTTCTGCGAGGTCTGTCCGATCCCGCGGGGAGGCTCATTGATGATCCTCAGGAGGGCTTCATTGTCTGCCGGATTTGCCAGGCTGGCGAGGTAGGCCAGGAAGTCTTTGATTTCCTTCCGCTGGTAGAAATAGAGCGAGCCTACGATCGTATAAGGAATCTTGGCTTGGAGGAGAGCATGCTCAAGCACCCGGCTCTGAGCGTTGGTGCGGTAAAGTACGGCGATCTCACGCAGAGGCAGGCCCTCACGGTGCAGCATCAGTGCTTTGGAGGCAATCCCGGCGGCTTCTTCGTTTTCATTCTCATAGGATTCCAAGAGGGGTTTCTCTCCAGCTCCCAGCTCACTCCAGAGTTCCTTGGGATGCCGCAGACGGTTCTGCTTGATAATGGCATTGGCCAGCTCCAGAACAGCGGTGGTGGAGCGGTAGTTTTGCTCCAGACGGATGGATTCCACGCCCGGGTAATCCTTTTCAAATTCGAGGATATTACGGATGCTGGCACCCCGGAAGCTGTAGATGGCCTGGTCGTCATCTCCCACCACACAGACCCGGTGATGCTCGCGGGCTATCTGATAGATGATCTGAAACTGTGCCTGGTTTGTATCCTGATACTCGTCTATCATCACGTATTGAAAGAGTTTCTGATACTTGGCTCTCACTTCCTGGTTATCCCGCAGAAGCTTGGCAGTGTAGAGCAGGATATCGTCAAAATCCAGGGCTTGATTGAGCAGCAACTGCTGTTGATAAAGAGTGTAGATAGCCAAAAACTTGGGGAAGAAGCCGCTCTTATCGTCCAGCTCCAGTTGCTTTTCCTTCAGGTCTTCCGGCAGGAGCAGACGGTTTTTGTTTCTTCCTATCCCGGAGAGCACTCTGGGAATGGGGACTTTGGTGCTGTCAAAGCCATGTTCTTTATAGATCTTCTTGAGCAGAGATTTCTGGTCGTCGTCATCATAGATGGAAAAGTTGCTGTGAAAGGGCAGATGGGCAGTCTCTATTCTCAGGATGCGGTTGCAGATCGAGTGGAAAGTGCCCACCCAAAGGCTTTGCACCGGAAACTTGAGCAGCTTTTCCAGCCGTGTCTGCAATTCCTTGGCAGCTTTGTTTGTAAAGGTAACCACCAGGATGTTCCAGGGATGCACGTTCCTTTCCCGCATCAGATAGGCACAGCGGTAGATGATGGACTTGGTCTTCCCGCTACCTGCACCAGCGAGTACCAGAATAGGTTTTTCTGTAGTGGTAACGACCCTTAATTGCTCAGGATTGAGTTCTCTTTCGTAATCTATCATGCTTTAGCTGCGCTTCATCCCAGATTGGAGAAGCTTGCCGCCTCCGAGCCGGCTCAGTTAGGGATTGACCCTGATGAATATTCTATCGGAGTAGGGACCTTCCAGACGCCGATCGTTGTAGTTTTTCCACGCCGAGACTCTATACCAATAATCTCCGGGCGTTACGTTGTGCCAGGGTTTGGCACCGTGAGTGCATAGATTGGTGGTCACGGTATCGATGCGGGCATAGCTGGAATTGTAGCTCATGCTGCGATAGAGATAATACCCATCGGTGCTGAAAGCATTGTTGGCTGTCCAGGTAAAATTCACCAGTTTATTAGTGGAGCCCGGAGTTCCCTGCACGCTTCCTGAAAGGTTGATCACCACATCAGG
>JAZHDE010000007.1:0-8929 GCA_036584515.1 Candidatus Cloacimonadota bacterium
GTTTCCCAGCTCCACACCTTACGATCTGTTCACTGTTCACTGTTCACTGTTCACTGATAAGTCACTTCCCGGATACAGTCACTCCACTGATCCGGGTGTAGGGCATGATCATCTCGCCGGCGTTGTGGGTTTCGCTGCTGAAATCCACGATATTGTTCATTGCTTCGATCAGGTTGAAAGAGATCATGGTTTCCTTCACCGGGAAGAGGATCTTACCATCTTTGATGTAGTAGCTGTTCTTGGCCACGGTGGACATATCTCCCTGAGGGCTGGGGCTGCCGTAAGAGGCTCTCATACAGAGGATTCCCTCTTTGGTATCTTTGATCATCTCTGCCAAAGACTTCTCTCCGGGCTCGATCACAAGGTTGTTCGTGTGGCATCTTGCCACGGGTTTGCCTGTCTTATTGGCCGCATAAATGGTTACCGGATAGGTCTTTAAAACGCCCTTCTCGATGATTGCTTCCTCGTCTGCCAGGTAGCCATCGCTGGTGATGTAGTATTTCATAGCCTGTTGTGGATCCCGGGGACGGCTTATTATTGTGAGTTTATCGCTAAAGAGTTTCTGACCCAAGTGATCTGGATACAGGCTCACCTTGCTGATCAGAGCGCCATCGCCAAAGTGGCTTTGGATCAGGGTATGTACCAAGCCTCCCACGACGAAGGGAGCCAGGATCATATCGCCTTCAAACTTCTGCGGAATGCTGCCTGGATGAGTCTGCTCCACGATCTGGCGGATCAGATCTCTGCTCTGGTTGATCTCCATACAGGGTTTATCCAGATTGGGTGCTTGGAAATAGGTGTAATTCATCGAGCTCATCTTGCCATCTTTTTTGGCGGTGAACAAGCTGCTAAACTCGTAGTATCCGCGTTCCATCGTTACGTCTAAGCCGTTGGAATTCATAAACCTGGTCTGTGAATGGGTGTGGCTCAGGCTGGCATCAAAGAGCACGTCCGGATACACAGCTTTCATTTCTGTGGAGAACTCCTCCAAGCGGCTGACGATCAGTTCGTTATCCGGCTCCAGCGCTCCATCGGAAAAGGCAGCCGGTTCCTGGTAATCGGCAATGTCAAAGGCGGGATCGGGATTGCCTTCTTTCACGCTTTGGATCAGCTCGGTGATGGCTTCTTCAAGTGAGGCTTCATCGATCTGATTGATAGATTTGAAAGCGCGTTTGTCGTCTTTGATGACATAGAGATTAAGATGGCTGGACTCGAGCGAACGCAGCAGGTTCAGCTCTTTGTAGATCAGGTTGAATTCGCTGGTTTCAGTCTGATTGAAGCTAACCACTGCTTTATCGGCACCGTGCTCCAGAAGACGGTCTATCAGTTGTTTGCAAATCTGTTCCATTATTTACCTCCCAGATTGACGCTGCACTTGAGGGCGGGTCCGCCCATTCCGACCTGGATGCTCTGTTTCTTTCCGCACATACCGGAGCCCGTCCAGTACATATCGTCGGAGACCATTGAGACCGTCTTGAGCAGATCAAAAGCCACTCCACTCATGGTGGTGCTCTTGATGGCTTTGCCCAGCTTGCCATTCTTGACCTCGTAGCCCAGGGCAATGCCAAACATAAACTCACTGGTAGCATCGGCTTGGCCGTTATTGGATTCCACCAGATAGTAGCCATCCTCGATAGAGGCGATCATCTCGGCAAGTTTATCTTTGCCGGGTACTATCATCGTATTGCGCATACGGATCAGGGGTTCGTCGTCAAAATTGTGCCCGCGGGCATTTCCCGTGAGCCCCATTCCCAGCATTGCGGCGGATTCTTTGTTGTGCATATAGCTTTTCAGGATGCCTTTCTCAATAATCACGCAATCCTCTGCCAAAGTGCCTTCATCATCGATAAAAACGGGCACGGGGCAAAGCGTGTTGTCGTAGGTATTGGCGATATCTATCAGGCTCACCAGCTCTGAGGCAACCGGCTGGTTCAGGTAATCACCGGCGATGGAACCATTTAGCACAAAGTCTGCCTCGGTGGTGTGACCAATAGCTTCGTGAGCCAGAATACCTGCCAGACGGGCATCCAATACGCAATCAAAGCTCCCGGCCCGGGCATAGATGGCTTCTTTCATATCCTGGGTTTCCTGGTAGATCTTCTCAATCTCCTCATAGGCTTCTTTGGGATCACTGTAGATATCTTCAAACTGACCGAAGCCACCCAGAGCACGATAGCCCTGCACAGGGCCGTCTGGACCTGTATCCACCATCAAGACATAGAGGAAGGAACGGGGGATCATCACGTGCATATCTGCCCCATCGGAGGTGATAATGTGCTTTTCGGTCTCGTCCTGACGGATTCCTATCTGCCGGGAGCTGAGGCCGGGATACTTGGTTTTAATATAGTTGTCCAGTTCTTGCACGAAGTCACGCCTTTGGGCAAAGCTCCAGGGCTGCTTCCTGGTGTAAAAGAGATACTCACCCTGAGCGGGATTGGAGGGCAGGATGATCTGTTTACCGCTGCGGTGCTTGGCAAGCAGAGCCGCATTGGAAGCTGCTTTGCCGCAGATTCTGGAGAGCGTGGCACTATCTGCCAGAGCGCTGGAAGCCAGTCCCCAGGCTCCGTTCTTGTAAGCCCGGCACATAATCCCGGAGGAAGAGCTGCGGTTGTTGTTTGTCATATTACCATTGAGGAAAAAGACCGCCTGATCGCGGATTTCCTGCTGCTTGATCTCCCAATAATCCAGCCCCGCGGGGAGGCTCTGCTTGAGTTCCATAAGCTTCATAGATACTCCTAAGTCGTCTGTCCCGGTAGTTCCTCCGGGACGCTTTTGTTCAGATATAAGGCAGACGGGCAGAATTGTGCATTCCGCCCGTCTGTGTGATAAGACTTTTCTTGCTTCTTCGTATGTTATCCCAGCTCAGGATAGAGCGGGAACTGGGCTGTGAGTGCGCGCACTTCTGCCTTCATCCCTGCCAGGAATTCTTCGTTATCATGATTATCGCGAACCTTCTTGATGAGGTCGGCAATCTGCTTCATCTCCGGGACGCCCATGCCACGGGTAGTGACAGAGGGAGTTCCGAGGCGGATACCGGAGGCCACAAAGGGACTGCGTGTATCGAAAGGAACGGTGTTCTTATTGGCGGTAATGCCTGCCATATCCAAGGCTTCTTCCATCTTCTTGCCGCTGGGACCGCCCTCTTCCTCGGTGCCCAGATTGAGCAGCATGAGGTGAGTATCGGTGCCACCGGAGACTAGCTTGAAGCCATTACCCATCAGATCATTAGCCAGAGCTGCAGCATTGGCGACCACATTCTGTTGATAAGTCTTGAAAGCAGGCTCGAGGGCTTCCTTGAAAGCCACAGCCTTGGCGGCGATGATGTGCATCAGAGGTCCGCCCTGCAGACCGGGGAAGACGTTCCCGTCTATCGCCTTGGCATATTCTTCCTTGCAGAGGATCAAGCCGCTGCGGGGTCCACGCAGGGTTTTATGGGTGGTCGTGGTCACGACATCGGCATAGGGCACCGGGTTCTCGTGCAGACCGGCAGCCACGAGACCGGCGATGTGCGCCATATCTACCATGAACTTGGCACCGACCTTATCGGCTATCTCGCGGAACTTGGCAAAGTCTATCCGGCGGGGATAGGCTGAGGCACCTGTGAGAATCATCTGAGGCTTGTGCTCTTCTGCCAGACGCAGGATCTGCTCGTAATCAAACTGCTCGGTCTTGGGATCCACAGTGTAGTGGATGATGTTGTAAAGCTGTCCGGAGAAGGAAAGCGGATGGCCGTGAGTGAGGTGTCCGCCGTGAGCCAGTTCCAGAGAAAGCACTGTGTCACCGGGCTTGACCAGGGTAAAATAGGCAGCCATATTGGCAGGAGAGCCGGCATGAGGCTGGACGTTGGCATGTTCTGCTCCAAAGAGTTCTTTGGCACGTTCGATGGCCAGGCGTTCCACATCGTCGATATGCTCGCAACCGCCGTAGTAACGGCCATAGAGATTATAGTTAGGCTTGCCGGTCTTCTTGCTCCAGCGGTAAGGATAGCCTTCGGCATACTTATTGGTCAGGACGCTGCCCTGGGCTTCCAGGACGGCTAAGGAGGTAAAGTTCTCAGAGGCGATCAGCTCGAGATTCTCGCGCTCTCTCACCAGTTCCGCATGCATGGCGGCATAGAGTTCGGGATCGAAGCTCTTGATGTGATTCATAACGAATCTCCTTCTATCTTTTTTATCTTTTCTATTCTATTCTGGTGCCTTCCGCCTTCAAAAGACGTGGCAAGCCAGATCTTGCAAATTTCCAGGGCATAATGAAACGCAGTGAATCGCGCTGCCAGGACGAGGACGTTGGCATCGTTGTGCTGACGTGAAAGCCGGGCGACATCGGTAGTAGTGCAAAGTGCTGCACGGATGCCTCTTACTTTGTTAGCACTGATGCTCATGCCGATCCCACTACCGCAGATCAGGATGCCTTTTTCGCATTCTCCTGAGGCCACTGCCATTGCTGCAGGACGGGCTGTATCGGGATAGTCCATGCTGGCGTCGCTATGGCAGCCATAGTCCACCCACTCGTGCTCCGGCAGAGCTGCTTTGAGCTGTTCTTTGAGCGTGTATCCGGCGTGGTCACTGGCGATAGCGAGCTTCATTTATCCTCCGCCATCAGACAGGAGAGTGCGATGCAATAATACTTGCTTTCCGCACTTTCGGAGCGGGACATCACCACTACAGGCGCAATTGTGCCTTGGATCAAACCAGCCAGTTCACCTCCGGCAAAGAGCATTAAGCCCTTGTAAAAGCTATTGGCAGCCTCGATATTGGGGAAGATCAGGACGTCAGCATCTCCGCCAATAGGAGTATCCACTCCCTTGATCTCCAGGCTGGAGGGATCGCAGGCCAGGAAGATATCCAAAGGTCCGTCCACCACGCAGTTCTTGATCTGACCTCGTTCTGCCATCTTGGAGATCAGCGCATAGTCCAAGGAGGCAGGGAAAGCAGCGCCGGGCTTCTCCGTGGCAGAGATCAAGGCCACTTTGGGCTGTTCTATGCCAAACCGGTGTGCCACCTTCACGGCATAATTGGTCATGGCGATCTTTTGATCCAGATCAGGGAAAGGAAGCACAGCAGTGTCCGAGATGAAAAGCAGCTTGTGATAGCGGGGCAGTTCCAGAGCACAAACGTAGCTCATCACTGCCTTGGGAGGCAGCAGACCTTTCTCTTTATTGAGCACAGCTTTGAGGAATTTATCCGTGCCAATCAGGCCTTTCATGAGCACGTCTGCCTCTCCGGCGCGGATCATGGCGACCGCCTTTGTGGCAGCTTCAGAATCGCTGGCGCAAGGAAGGATCCAGCTCTCATCCAGAGGCAGCTCTTCGGCCTGGCAGAGGGATAAAATCTTACTTGGATCACCCAGGAGAATAGGCAGGATAAAGCCTTCCACAGCGGCTCGGATCACTGCACCCAGGGTATTGGAATCCTCTGCTGCAACCACGGCAATCCGGGTCTGTTTCCCGCTGTCTTTTACTGCCTGGACGAGTTCGTTTAAGCTCTGTATCATAGTCTTCAAGCCATCATTGCTGCCAAAGCGATGCTATAGAGCTTGGTCTGCTCGCTGTCTCCCCGGGAGGAGAGAACAGCAGGCACCCGGGCACCCATCACGATGGCACAAAGTTCTGCACCACAGAACTTGGTCATGGTCTTGTAAAACACGTTTCCGGCTTCTATGGCCGGGAAGAGGATACAATCCGCATCTCCGCAGACTTCGCTCTTCAGTCCTTTGATATCCGCACTTTCTTTATCGATGATCACGTCCATACCCAGAGGACCTTCCACAACGGCGTCCTTGATTTGGCCGCGGTGGCTCATCTTGCTGATGATGGAAGCTTCCACGCTGGAGATCACCTTGGGCAGCACCTGCTCGCTGGGAGCCACGATCCCGACCTTGGGCTTCTCGATGCCCAAAAACTTGGCGGTTTTGATCAGGTAATTGGTGATGGCTATCTTCTGGTTCAGATCCGGCAGCGGGATGATCGCTACATCGCCCACGATCAATAGCTTATGATAAGCTGGGGGCTCGATCACGGTAACGTGAGACAGCACAGCTCCGGGATCCATCAGTCCGGTTTCCTTGTTCAGAATAGCTCTCATATAGCGATCTGTGGAAAGCAGGCCTTTCATGAGAAAGTCACCTTTGCCCTGGTTGATGAGGCTAACGGCCAGATTGGCAGCGGCTATATCGTTATCCGCCTGCACGATATTGAAGATGGAGGGGTCAATCTCATGTTCCTGGCAGACCTTGGTAATCATGGCTTCATCGCCCACCAGAGTGGCTTCGATGATACCTTTTTTCACACCTTCTGCGGCAGCAACAACGGTATGTGCATCCACTGCCCAGGCAGCGACGAGACGCTTTTTGGTGCGGGATGCCAAAACTTCAAACATTTGATCGAGCTTGGTGATGGGCATTATCTCTCCTAATCTATCTGTGTATTTGTATTTGCACGGTGTGGGAACAGCGGTGAGCCAGCTCGCCGCTCTTGAGGCTAACCAGGCTCAGTTCCACCAAGTAGAGCTTGCTGCGCAGGTTTTCACCTTCGGCGCCGGTGCGGTTGATTACGCCTTTGATGGCAAAATCTGCCCCGGTGGATTCGGCGATACCCTCTGTGGGTTCGGGGTTTTCAGGATTGACGGGACGGTCTTCCCGGGGGGTCACAAAGGTAACTTTGCCACTGCGAAGCAGCTCTCGGGAGAGATCTCTGCTCAGGTTCTCTGCTGAGATGTGTTCTTCGGTCAGGTTTTGCATGGAAAGAATCATGACCACGGGTTTTCGGCCTTCTCCGACATTAAAATCCTGATACCAGGAGGCGCTAAGAAGATCGGCAGTGAGGCTTCGGGCGGCTTCTCTGAAATGCTCGGGAGTCCAGCCCAGTTGAGGGGTTTCCGGGCTCTGTTCCTCTTGAGGTTCGGGCATGGGAGCGGGCTCATGCTTCTTGTAGAAATAACAGCCGGATAGGACCAGGCCGATACAAAGTAATCCGATAAACAAAACGTGACGCATTTCTTCTCCAGTTTCAGGCACATAAGATTAGCTCACACGGGTTTTAGTACCCTTTTACGAGCTTCCGTTCATTATCATAAATACGCAAGAATCTGTCAAGTGCTGTTTTATCATGCATTCCCCCATTTTTTATACCAGCCTGATTTTCATCTGCCAGGGCTCGACCAAATCAGCTCTATATGGCGAGGTGTCGTAGTGTCTGGTGCTTCTCAGGCATTCTTGCATGACTTGGCAGATTCTGTAGTATACAAACTGCTGCAGTTTGGCCCAGTCTTTGTTACGGAAGCAAATCAGCTTCGGAAAAGCCTCTGCAATCTTGACTATGATATCTTTGCAGGAGTAGATGAAGTACAAAGCCATAGTAAGCAGCATGTTAAGATTCTTGAGCTTGGTGTAGCTGGCAAGTCTCATGCCTTCCCAACCAAGGTCTTGCTTCATCTGGCGATGAACTTCTTCGATTTTCCAGCGCTTGCGATAACCGTTGATTGCTTCCTTTATGACCTGTTCTTCTGTCATGTTCTTGTCTGCAAAATCGCATAGCAGATAAAAGTCCTTACCTTTCTGTTTGTCGTCAACGTATTTACGAACCACGACCAGACTCACTTCAACGCTAGCTGCCTTTTTTGAGGGATGATCATCTGTCCTGACACCTATTCTTCTGGTCGCACACTTAAAGGTCTCGTTGGCTCTGAATCCGGTCAGATCATGGCTGAACTCCATTTCCTTAACAGCCTGATCAAAGTTCGTTTCCTCACAGCCTTCCCTGATATTGCGAACCCCCATGCCCCTGATGATAAAACGCATACCATTGTCCACCAGAAAACCTATGGTCTTGCGATCATCATAACCCCGGTCAAAGACAAAGATACCTCTGCCACCGCACTTGATTGCTATATCTATCAGTCTATCCTGTAGAATCTGCTTAGTTGAATCAGCTTCTATGCCAGTTGAGATCAGATCACTGCTCACAGGAAGCAAGTTGTAACCCTTATCATCACCAACGCAAGCCACTATGTTCAACTGGTTGTAACCATTTGTCTGATCGGATTTGCTGCCATTATGGACTAGCTTAAGCCCTTCCATCGTCTCCGCATAAGGCTTCTCTATGTCACTTTCATCAACGATAATCAAAGAGTCTTTCTTGATCTTGGAACTAACCATATCCAGTAGAACAGATTGCAGTTCCACATCCAAACCTTCTCGACCCAAGTTACGATAGAATCTCTCGCTGGTCTTTTTGGTGGTGGTTTTGTCTTGAGTATGCTTGGCAATATTGAAGACAGATGCGGTTCCGGTTCCACAGATACCAAACAGCATGTCTCGGATAAACTTAGATACAGGTCGGCTCATATTCTGACTAACTTTGCCTGCAAATCTTGATAATTTCTCTTGCATAAAACCGCGGGTTTCTTTTTCTATCTTGCTCATGAGGTGCTCCTTTTATTGGTTTTGCTGAACACATAATCATTGGAGCGCCTCTTTTTGTAAAGATATTTCTTGCATTATTTTAGCCTATATTTTTGTCCAACTTTTTACACGTCGCGACTTCGATATCTCGCCAATATGAGCCGAAAACCAAAAAGTAATCTTAAACCGTGCCTCGGGTCTCACCTCTTTCCAAGCATGCTTCTGCGACGTTGAGACTTCAAATAATCAATACGATGGACATATTGTATGGCTTAGACTTTGTTTTATAGTTACATAAGATTCTCATTCTCCACTTTTTTGGGGTATGCCTGGAGAAAGAAAGGGACTAAAAAAGGAGAGCAAATCCAAGGTATAGACAAATCAGCGCTTCGCGGGGGCTGCAGCTACGCTCGGACTACGTCCTCACTCCGCTGCAGCCCCCGCGATAATGTCGCCATGCCGATCACCACCCCAGCAATCCCCTGGGTGGCCGTGATATACCCCGCCTTTGAGGCGGTCACGGTCAGGC
>JAZHDE010000008.1:0-8780 GCA_036584515.1 Candidatus Cloacimonadota bacterium
GGAGCAGCTTCTTATAGAGCGAGCTCTTTCCTGTGCCATTCTCTCCCTGCAAGTGATACATCCCGGGTTTGAAGAGAATACTCTGCTTCAATTCCAGGCTGAAGCCCGGCCAAACTTGATAGATGCCGTGCTTAATCTGCATCATAGTCCCGGTGGATGATTTCTCTACCTGCTGCCAGGTTTTGGATCACGGCTTGGAGAGCAGCAATTCTGTGGGCATCAAGAGAACGCTCCAGATTGATAAAGGCAATTGCCCGGGCAGAGCTGTAAAGAGCCATCAGGCACATCAGGATCACTTTCTGCCCGCCGGAGAGCTCTTCTGTTTTGCTTGTCGGCCCCAACTCTTTCCCTGTTAAAAGGTAAAACTGCCGGGTTAGCAAAAGCATCTTCTCTTCGTTTAAATTGTAGAGCAGCATTTCGTCCTCAAGATTTCCCGAGGAGAGGATGGGACAGCCTGCATCGCAGACCAGATAACGTTCTTTGAGGCTTTGAAAGGTATTCATGATAGTGGCGGAGAGTCAGGGATTCGAACCCTGGGTACCCGTAAGGATACAACGGTTTTCGAGACCGTCCCGTTCAACCGCTCCGGCAACTCTCCACGTCTCATCTTTTGGTCTTAAAAAAATCTTGCAGCAAGGCTGCACTTTCTGCTTTCAGTATGCCTCGGACTATTTTCACCTCATGATTGAAGCTTTTATTCCTCAGCACGTTGTAAACCGAGCCGGCGCATCCACTCTTGGGTTCTTCCGCCCCCATAACCAAGGTTCCCAGCCGGCTCCAGATCATCATACCAGCACACATCAGGCAAGGTTCCAAGCTCACATACAGGGTATAATCCTGCAGATACTTGATTTTGGAAGAGGTGATTTTGTCAATGATCAATTTCTCCGCATGAGCCAAGGGATTCTGCAATTGACGAGTGCGGTTGTGATCTGAGAGAATCAGTTCATTACCCCTCACAAGCACAGCTCCCACCGGGATTTCATCTTCCCTAGCAGCAAGCTTGGCCTCATTAAGTGCCAGTTCCATCCACTCAATATGCGTCTTCATGAGAGGGCAAACTATGCTTGGGGCATTTCGTGTCAACCCAAAAGCTTCGGTTTAGTGATCAGTGTTCACTCTCTTGTCACTTGTTACTCGTTACCTGTCACTCTGGAGGAAGGACACTCAGAAAGATGAACAATCGGGGCTTAACTCGTTGATACTGTCATCATCCCTTCTTTCTGATTGACAGAACCAAAGCACTGCCGAGTTTTGCCTTCATAATCCAAAGAGGAGAATGAGTGAAGATAGAACTTAAGAGAGTGTTACTAATCGGCCTGATGCTGATTGTGCTTCAGTTTCTGGCGGCCAGCAATTTTGGCAAAGATACTGCAGAGTGGCTGAGCGGATATGGCTTGAAGCCCTGGATGATCGTGATCGTGATCTCCATGCTTCCAATTATTGAGCTACGCGGAGCCATTCCTGTGGCTATTCTGCTGCTCAAGCTTCCGGTCTGGGAAGCAGTAACGCTTTCCGTGATCGGAAACATGCTGCCCATACCATTGATTCTGCTCTTCATGGAACAGTTCTTCGCTCTGATCTCCAAGGTCAAGCTCGGCAAGCGCTTTACAGAATGGCTCTTCGCTCGCACCAGGCGGAAAGGCAAATCCATTGAGCGTTACGAAGCCATCGGCCTTACCACTTTTGTGGGGATACCCCTCCCCGGGACAGGTGGCTGGACGGGAGCTTTTGCTGCAAACATCTTTGGCATCCCCTTCTGGCGTAGCCTTCTCTTCATCTTCATAGGTGTCTTAATCGCTGCAGCAATCGTGACGCCTCTTACCCTCATTGGCAAGTTTGCCATAGGTTGAAGATGTCTGAACCCAAAAAGATCTTCTGGTTGGCCGGAGAAAGCTCCGGAGACCTGCATGCTTCGCTGGTGATGCAGAGATTGAATCAGGACATTCCCAATCTGGAACACAGCGGGATTGGTGGGAGCCTGATGCAACGGCAGGGTCTGAAGATACTCTATCCCTTCGATCGCTTTGCCGTGATGGGTTTTGTGGAGGTCCTGAAGCATCTCTATTTTTTCCTGGGCGTGGAGCGCAAAGTCAAGAGCTATCTGCGCCATCATAAGCCTGATCTGGTGATCCTGGTGGATTACCCCGGCTTGAACCTCAGGATAGCTAGTATTTCCGATGAAGAGCGCATCCCCGTGCTCTACTTTATCTGTCCCCAGTTCTGGGCCTGGAAACGCAAACGGGTCTATAAACTGCGAAACAACGTACGTCACGTTGCCTGTATCCTGCCCTTTGAAAAGGAACTGCTGGATATCTACAATGTCAGTTCCAGTTATGTGGGACACCCCATTGCCGAAGAGATCAAGCTGGAGCTGGATAGAGAAAGCTTTGCAGCCTTCTACAAGCTTGACCCCTCCAGGCAGTGGATTGCCTTCCTGCCCGGAAGCAGAAAGACTGAAGTGGAACGCCTCTTGCCCAGCTTCATTCCTGCTGCTAAAGAACTGGAGAAACAAGGCTATCAGGTGCTTATCTCTCGGGCCAGGCATCTATCTCCGGCATACTTCAATGAACAGCTGGCATCATACGACAAGACGGGTCTTACGATCGTGGATGGCTATAATTATGAATTGATGAAATATAGCAAGCTGGTGATTGCCTGTTCCGGCACAGCCACTTTGGAGACAGCGTTTTTGGGCACACCTGTGGTAATCTGCTACAAAGCATCTTACCTTTCGTATCGGATCGGCAGATACTTTGTACGCATCAAACGGATCGGTTTGCCCAATATCATTCTGGAAGAAGATCTCCTGCCGGAACTGGTGCAGGATCAGCTAAGTTCCACCTCTATCCTGCAAGCCGCTTCAGAGCTCTTGAAAGAAGAGAAAAGCAGGAAGGTACGCAAGCGTCTCCTGGATCTGCGTGGTGAACTGGAGAGCAAAAAGTGCTCTGTGGAGATGAGCCTCCTGGTTCGCAAGCTCCTGGGAATATGAAAAGCAAGCTATTCTTCTGGTTGGAACGTAAAGCTGGCGGAGCGATCCTCAAGCTTCTAAGGCTCAGCCTGAAGATATCTTTGGAAAATGCCAATCCCAAAGACCAGAAATGCATCTATCTCTTTTGGCACAGAAATCTTATCCCTCTGGCTCTGCACCGGATAGGGGAGACTCTGGCTATTGTGGTATCGGCTTCCAAGGATGGTGAATTGATCGCCGGGCCGATGCAGGAATTGGGCTACATACCAGTGCGCGGCTCCACCACCAGAAAGGGTTCTGAAGCACTGCGTGAGATGCTGCGGCTCAGTAAAGTCATGCAACTGGGCATCACTCCAGACGGCCCCAAAGGCCCCAGCAAAAGCATTCAACCGGGCGTACTTTATATTGCTCTCCTGGCTGGCATACCGATCATCCCCATGCAGGCAGAGATAGAGCGGGAGTGGGTCTTCAATTCATGGGACAAGTTCCGGGTGCCAAAGCCTTTTTCACGCATCAGAATCAAATACGGAAGCCCTCACTGGGTAAAATCAAAAGAGGACTTCGATCCGGTGTTGACTAGCCTGAAAGAGGAGATGGATTCACTTGAGACGGAGATCAGCTTTTAAACAAAAAGCGAGGAAAAAGGGGGTTATAAAAGGTAGCTCCAGTTACAACCCCGTAATTGAAGGAGAGTCTCTTAAGCCTTTCTGACCCAGGGCTTGCCCAGAGGAAGAACGGTCTTGCCGGCGAGGTCGTTGATGATAATGGCGAACATCATGTACATGGCACAACCTGCACAAACCATCAATTCAAATCCAGCTACAACGTTCCATACGGGATCGACAAAATGACCCAGAACCAGCAGGAAAAAGCCCAGTAGTAGGGTGAAGAAGGTGAGAGACATCATGGTGTGAATGCGCATGGAGGCTATCCACATACCGA
The DNA here is from genome assembly GCA_036584515.1 of Candidatus Cloacimonadota bacterium. Lineage (GTDB taxonomy): Bacteria > Cloacimonadota > Cloacimonadia > Cloacimonadales > Cloacimonadaceae > PHBP01. Next base: position 3,914 of record JAZHDE010000008.1, read on the forward strand.
GCGTATAGATCATCCAGGCAAAGAGATACCAGCCTACATCCGTATTGCTGGATTTGTAGATATCAAAGTGATTGAACAGCAGGATGATCGCCAACCCTATCCAAAAGCTTCCGTAGGAAACGAAGGCACTGTATCCAAAGTTGTTGCCCATCTTTTGTTCTTGAAAGCCTGCTATTAGCTGTGCCAAACCACCGAAGATCAATCCCAGAGCTACAACCGGACCCAATCCGCACCAGCCCACATTGTGAAACTGTAAGACTAAAGTAGTGAGCGAAAAACCTGCCAGGCCAACTACAGCAGGATTTGCATTCTTCTGATTTTCCATCACTTATCTCCATATTAATTGATTTTGCCAAGTCCCAAACTTCCAGATTAACACATATTCCTCCAAGGATAGTTACAAGGGATTTTTAGCTCTGATTCTGTCAACCGGTCTTTTCTGCGGGGTCAGTGCCAGATCCAGGGCTATAAGCAACTCTGGAAGAGATTGCTCCGCTGCTACTGGATAAACCACAAGAGGGTTATCCCAATGATCTCTAGAACTGGAAGTAGATAAAGGGTTGGATATCGGCAGAGCGGAATTGGTAAAGCAGCCAGATCAGGCAGGAGAGAATTAGGGCTTGTACTACTACAGGTGTCTTGACCAGCACTTTTTCGATTCCTTGGTCAAATCTCTGTGGAATCCAGTGGATCAGATAGCCCAAGGCGATCAGCCAGGCCACCAGATTGTATTCACTGAGCCACTGTGTGAAGATGGGGGCTTTGAACTCAGTAAAGATGCGGCCCAGAACCGTCCAGGCATCCTCGAAAGTGCGGGCGCGGAAAAAAATCCAGGCAAAGCTGACGAAATTGAAGGTAACGAAGGTGCTGAGTATCTTCATAAAGCGATTATTGGATATCTTCAGCGAAAGCCAGAGCTTGTCAAAAGCCAGTCCAATTCCGTGCAAGGCACCCCAGAACACAAAGTTCCAGGAAGCTCCGTGCCAGAGCCCACCCAGGATCATAGTGATAAAGAGGTTCAGATACTGCCGGGCTTTGCCTTTACGATTGCCACCCAGAGGGATGTAGAGGTAATCCCGTAGCCAGGTGGATAGTGAGATGTGCCAGCGTCTCCAGAAATCAGTGATGGAACTGGCTGTGTAGGGCACATTGAAGTTGGCAGCCAGTTCAAAGCCCATCAGATAGGCCAGACCTATGGCAATATCCGAGTAGCCGCTGAAGTCGCAGTAGATCTGCAAGCCGTAGGCATAGACGCCAATTAGGTTTTCCACTCCGGAAAAGAGCGCCGGGCTCTCAAAGATGCGATCCACGAAATTGATGCTGATATAATCCGCTATAATACCTTTCTTGATTAAGCCGGCAAAGATCAGCACCAAGGCTTTGGCAGTGGTTTCTTTATCCAGATGGAGCTTTTGGTTTATCTGAGGGATGAACCAACTGGCCCGCACGATCGGCCCTGCCACCAATTGCGGGAAAAAGCTCACAAAGAAGGCGAAATCCTTGAAACTACGGATGGGCTTAAGCTTGCCAAAGTAAATATCCATGGTGTAGCTCAGGGATTGGAAGGTAAAGAAAGAGATTCCCACCGGCAGGAAGATATCCAGCATGGGAAGCTCTCCGCCAAAGACAGAATTGATCGTATCTATGATGAAATTGGTGTATTTGTAATAGCCCAGGGATCCTAGATTCCAGACCAAACTGAGAGTCATCAGCCAGTTTTGTGAGCTACGTTTTTGCCGGCTGTGGATCAGTGAACCCAAGTAAAAATTGATAGCTGAGGTGACAAGTAGCAAGAGCACAAAGATGCCACTGGTTTTGTAATAGAAGTACAAGGAAAAGAGCATCAGATACCAGGTGCGCACCTTGATCTTATTTACCAGAATGGGGTAGGGGAGCATGATCAGGAGGAAGAAGAAGAGGAAGAAGCTGCTGGTGAAGAGCAGGGGTTGAGCAGGATTATAGCTCAGAGTAGTGCGGATCCAGGTGAACAAATCAGTCATAGATATCTAGGCCTCAGCGGGGATTTTCTGTATGAGTATTATAGCTTTTCAGAATGGCTTGATAGAGCAGGTAACCCTGCAACATGTAGCCCTTGGGGGAGAAATGGATATAATCGTTGGCAGCCAATGCCCTGCTCTTCCATTGACGAACTGAACCTCTGCCGCCCATCAGGGATGCCAGGTCCCACCAAGCGCAGTCATTTAATTCGGCATAGCGTTTGATCTCGTTATTAACGTTGTAAACATCGCCATTGGTCCTGCCCCGTTTATTGGTGTCCGGTGCCAAAGTAAAAAGCACAGGAGTGTCCGGAAGTTCTCTGCGCAGAGCCGTCATAAAAGCACTCATCTCACTGCGGAAATTTACTGCCCGGTAATTGCCCTGAGCGTCGTTTGTGCCGAGGGAGACTATAATCAGATCTGCTTGCAAAGCGGTTATTTGACGGAAGAACTCCGGATTGGCGGCGTAGGAACGGAAGCTGGCACCATTTACACCGGTGGAATGATATAGCAAGCCGGGTTGTGAACGCTCCAGAATCATACCCTGCAGGGTAAGCGGGGCAGAGCCTTCCAAGAGCTCCAGATTCAGATCAATCTGCGCTTGCGGTCCAGTCAAAGCCAGTTCATGCCTGTTCAGGTTGTCAAAGCCTGCCACGGCCTCACGACGTGCTTCAGAGCCGTTCCAGGATAATCTGATCGGACCACCGCTGGTGAGCAGGCTTATCCGGTCGTGAGTGGATTCTATGCCAAAGAAATCGTTGGTACGGATGCTTAGGTTCCCGCTTCCGCCGGTGGTGATGCTGTATCCGGAAAGACCGAAACTGTCAATTCTGCGCCAGGATGAGGAACTGCTGAAGCGGTAGTCATCCGGCTGATTGGTTCCTGCCAGACGCAAGGGGAAAGTGAGTCCCCTGCCGGCATTGCCAAAGTGTTCCTGCAGATTGCTGCGGGCAGTTCCTGCCAGATAGCCGGATTGGATGTGGGAATCACCAATCTGGAAGATGCTGACTCTGTCTCGTAACCCTGAGCGTAAGGCGACAAGCTTCTGATAAAATCCTGCCAGAGCCACTGTGTCATTCTCCAGGCTGTTATGCTCCGTGTCCAGGAAGCTAAATTGGTTCAGGTATTGATCACTATCCATCAGCAGGTAGTAGGATTGGATGAATTCCTCCAAGGTGTCCAGATCCGAAGGGTATTCTTCATCCAGCATGGATTGGTCGATACTGGTCTCATTGATTGAATCACCCGCCACAGCCAAGCTGAAACAGAATAGCAACAGGACAATGATTCCCTCTATCTTCTTGGACAAATCAGTTCCCCTCTTTCAGAAGTTCAAAGAGCATATCTGCAATCTTATTGGCTCCGGCGCGGTTGAAATGGGTAAAATCCTTGGAGGCCAGAGACGGACTGGCGTGTACCCAATTGCGCATGGAATTCAAGCCGCCCATGGCTTCCAGGAGATTCCAAAAAGCTGCATCGTTATCGGCTGCTATCTGAGCCTGAGTATTGACCAGATAGGGGATGTCCGGAGAGGTTACATAGTCTGTACCGCGCTTGATGCTGCGGTCATGGGCACTGATCATCAGAATGGGGACGTTTGGAAGCGCAGCCTTGAGATGGGCCAGGGTTTGGTTCATACCCCGATGGTAAAAGCTGTAATCCGTGATCTTGGGATTGGAAACGTTTTCGCCATACTGCAGGATGATGAGATCATAATCCAGAGCTTTCTGGAAGCCACGGATGTTCCATTGTGGAATCCTGGAGAAGTACAGCCCGGAAAAGCCTCGGACGGAGATATTGTCCACATAGGCACCCCGGGCTTCATCGAAAGAAATGCCGTAGAGGTGGATTGGATCGTGGGCTGAGAAACTCAAACGAATCTTTCTCACCGGAGCGGAGGGACTGAGATCAATGATCTGAAGGTCTTCTCCTGGGCTCAGATTACGTCTGGTAGGGGTGGCTCCATCGTAGGAGACGTTCACGTAGGAACCGCTATTTGCCTTGCTATAAAACAGCCTGATTCTGGTGAAGCTGGAAGATCCCCCTTCAACAGAACTGCCACTGTATTCCACCCAAGGATCAGTATCCAGATAAATCCTCTGGCTCCTGGCTCTGGGAGTGTTGGGACGTTGTGCGAGGCTATCCTGAACAGTGCTGTCTGCTATAGCCAATGTATCGATAGCTGTCTCGATGGGACGATCAATCGTGTAGTAGTTTCTGGGGATATAGACGTAGCCGCCGAAGCCCAGTGAGTGTTCACGGTTGCTGCTCATGAAGGAGATGGTTTCCCAATTGCGGGAAAAGCTGTGCCGGATGGTTTGCCGGAAACCAGCAACTATGGATGTGATGGGCACCAGACCGACGCCTTTGCCGCCGTAGCTTGATTGCATTAGGTGCCTGAGCCTGGCTGTTATCAGATCTCCCTCAATGATGGAATCTCCAAAATAGGCGATCCTGAGTCTCCCGCTGGTGGAGGCATGCTTCAGCTTCTGGGAAAAAGGCGACAAAGCTGTCACCCGGCTTTCCGGAAGTTCTCCGGCTGCCACTGCAGTGCTGTCCAAGGAAGTGCTGCCAAGCTCCAGCAGATGACCAAACCATTTGAAGGGCTTGATCTTCAGCTTTCCATCTTCTCTGGAAGGAATCAGGGCAGCCAGGATTCCCAGTATCAGGACTGTGGCAATTATTAGGATCAGGGGTCGGATAAAGTCTTTATTAATCATGGTTTATATCTCTCGCAGAAAGTCAGTATTGGTCTGGAGCATGAGTTGTTCTCTCTCTCAAAGACTCCAGTCTGTGAAGCCTAAGTTTTTGCATAGCATATACGTCAAGGATTTCTTCAGGAGAAGGTTTCAATATCAGGGTCAATGATC
>JAZHDE010000009.1:0-8755 GCA_036584515.1 Candidatus Cloacimonadota bacterium
GGCTTGTGATGCCGGCTCTCCGGCCAGCGTTTTGCATTCAATTCTTTATAAATCAGGACTCAAGCTGGCAGTTGCGGAATCATGCACAGGCGGTTTGCTGAGTAGATTGATAACTGATAACAGCGGATCAAGTGACTACTTCATGGGTGGAGTTGTGAGCTATCATAACGATCTGAAAACCTGCTTTTTGGGAGTGTCTGAGGAACTCCTGGAGGAACACGGAGCAGTGAGCGAAGAAGTCGCCAGAGCAATGTTGGTAGGTCTTTTTAAGCATCATCGGCTGGATCTTGGAGTCGCAATCACCGGGATAGCTGGCCCTGAGGGTGGTACTCCCGACAAACCTGTTGGAACGGTGCATTTTGCTTTCAGAGACAGGGGAGAGGTCTGGAGCCAGAAGCTCATTCTCACCGGGAATCGCGAGATGATCCGGATCAAGGCTGCTGAGCACGCTCTGATAACAATGATACGAAAGCTGGGAGCAAAAATATTTTGAAGGTATTAATAATTGGCAGTGGCGGCAGGGAACATGCTTTGGCAGATGCCTTTGCCAGAAGCAGTAAGCTTGAAAGTTTGGTGGTCTCACCCGGTAATGCCGGGATTGCCCAGAGCTATCAGTGCATAAAACTCAATAGTTTTTCCGAGATTGAAAACTACTGTCTGAAGACAGCTATAGACTGTGTCTTCATTGGCGGGGAGCAACCCGTGGCAGATGGCATGACGGACTATCTCAGAGCTGCCGGAATCAAGGTGATTGGTCCCTCTCAGGCAGCCGGTAGAATAGAAACCAGCAAGGCTTTTGCCAAGGCTCTGATGCATAAGCATTGGATTCCCACTGCAAGTTTTGAGAGAGCAGCCAGCTACGAAGAAGCCTGCCGGGCGCTGGAAAGTTTTTCTTATCCATTAGTCATCAAAGCAGATGGACTTGCTGCCGGGAAGGGAGTATATATTGTGGACTCCCCCAAAGAAGCCGATGAAGCCCTTTTGTGTCTTTTCAAAAGCCCAAATGAAGAAGGTGTGATTATCGAAGAATACTTGCTAGGATGGGAAGTATCGCTCTTTAGTATCTGTGATGGGAAGAATCATATTAATACGATTTTCTCTCAAGATCACAAACAGCTTTATGATAATGACTGTGGACCCAATACCGGTGGCATGGGAGTTCTTGCTCCCATCCCGGAAGCGGAGCCCTACAGAGATGAGATCGAAACAAAGATTATTAGCCCAATCCTAAAAGCAATGCAGCTAGAGGGCTGTCCATTTACAGGAGTGCTCTACTGCGGATTGATGATCACCTCAGGAGGACCCAAGGTGCTGGAGTTTAATTGCCGGTGGGGAGATCCTGAAGCTGAGGCGGTTTTGCCTCTTCTGAATACTGACCTCGTTGATATCTGCCAAGCCATAGATAAGCAAGAACTGGATATACTAAACCTGAATTGGCTTGATAAAACTGCCATTACGGTGGTTCTGGCTTCCAAGAACTATCCCGGAACACCTCAAACGGGTTATCCGATAACAATGGAGAAGGATATCTCGTCCAAGCTCTGTTTTGCGGGAGTGTCTCAGAATGAAGAGGCTTTGGTGAATAGTGGTGGCCGGGTGATTATGCTGACTGCATTGGGAGATGATCTCATGCAAGCCAGAGAACGAGCATATCGTGATGTAGAGAAGATACGTTTTGAAGGCATGTACTTCCGAAAGGATATCGGCCTGAGGTCAAACAAGCTTTACTAAATGCGGAGAAGTGATGCATAAGTATATATCAATCATATTCTTGCTGCTGCCGATCTGGCTGTTGGCAAGTCCCTTTACTCTGATCAGCGAAAGCGAATCTGAATTGCTGCTGGAGTTCAATCTTCCCCCATATTCTCTGATAGACGTCAATCTGGGAGGTCAATCCTGGCAACGGCTTCTGTCTGATAATGGCAGTGTTTTTGGAGATGAAGGCCATCCCCAGCTACTTTCATACGCCACGGCAATAGGCATTCCTTCGGGTGGAAGCATTCGGGTGGACGTAGTGGATAACCAGACCAGTATGGTGAGGGATCTGCGTCTGGCACCTGCTCAGAAGCTGGTTTTGAATGGCGATGAGCCGGATTATGTGTTTTATCAGGACAATAGAGCCTATAGCAGATCAGCCTTATATCCCGAACTTTTGGTGTCCAATGAAGCACCTGCCTGTGTTGGGGACAGGAGCTTCGTACCGCTGCAGGTCTTTCCTTTTAGGTACAGGGCTTCTAATGGTGAACTGGAGGTCAGTAATAAAATCAGGCTCCGGGTTCAGATAATAGGCAGCCGTACAACCAGTCCCGATTGGCAGATTTCTGAGAATCCCATAGATTCCGTTGGGGATAGTTTCTTTATCAATAACGCCAGTTCTCGTGCTTGGAGGGTACCCAGAGCCAGAGACAATTTATACCAAAGCCCCAGAGCAAGTTTGAATGCGATCAATGAGATTCAGCTAGTGATAGACAAAGAGGGTATTTACAAGATTACTTACGATTACATTAAGAGCTATATTGATGCTCTGGTGGATTCCTTTGATCTGGAGATGAATTGGAGAGTTGAATCAGTTGATCCACGCAATTTGGAGCTTCGCAGCGAGGATGGACAGGTTCCCATCGCCTTTTATGGAGATTCTGATGGAAGCTTTGATCCCGGAGACTATTTTGAGTTCTTTGGGGATAGGCATTATGGGGAAGTGAATTATTACGACGACTACACATCAGAAAACGTTTATACTCTGAGCCTGGTAGATAAGCTAGGTGCCAGAATGATGGTGGAAAATGGGGGCTTGGTGAATTCCAATCCTTCCAATTATATCGTTCCTGATGCGTATGAGTATACAGTACATCTGGAGCAGCAGCTTGTGAGCGATAAGCTTGGTAACAAGTGGACGGCATCTAATGCGAATTATTACCGAGAGGATCTGTGGTTTTGGAAAAAGATCAGCGCTCCCAATCTTGATATCTTTCCCTTCGAGTTACAGTATCCCAAGGATACTACCATCCGTTCAGGCAGTGCTAAAGTCATGCTTCATGGACTTACTTATTCCGAATCTGTGATGCCTGGCCAGTGGGATCATGAAGCTACAGTCAGGATAAACCAGGCTATGATCAATAGCCACACCTGGACCGGGCAAAATGAGAAGCTCTTCGAAAACCTGAATCCTGTGGCAAACACCTACTTCACCCATGGCACAAACTATCTCTACATTAGTCTTTCCGGAAATACTATCATGGCAGACAGGGAACAGGTGATGCTGGATTGGGCAGATGTGACTTATTGGCGGGAGTATAAAACTTCGGAAGACTTCATCAAGTTTACCAAGCCTTCGAACAGACCCAACGGTCTTTATCAATTCCAGCTGGAAGGCTTTTCCAGCAGCGATGTATCACTTTACAAGATTGGTTCCAGCGTGTTCAGTAATCTGCAGATTGAACCCTTCAACACCGATGGCATAGCCCCTTGGACAGTAACCTTCCAAGATAGTGTTTTCAGCACATCAGTGCAGTACTACGCTGTGACGGAGAACATGAAGATGTCCCCAAAGCAGATAAGGTTGAACTATCCTTCGGATCTCAGGAATCCAGTCAATTCTGCTGATGTAGTGGTGGTTAGTCCTCGACAATTCATTGAAGCGGAAGGCACTCAAGCCTTGGTCAGCCTCTGGGAATCTGAAGGGCACCAAGTGACTATCGTGGATATTCAAGATATTTACGATGAGTTCAATAATGGTATAGTCTCCGGTGAGGTTATCCGCGACTTTGCCCGGTATGCCTATAACAACTGGTCAAGCCCCGTTCTACAGCATCTGATCCTTTTGGGCGAAGGGGTTGACGATACAAGAGATAACAGTCCTTCCCGTAAATACAATCTGATACCAGTGAAGAAAACCTGGACCTATAAGCATGGAGCAACAGCCAGCGATAACTGGTTTGGCTGTGTTGTAGGCGATGATATCATAGCAGATATATCCATTGCCCGCCTCAATGTCTGGACTCCCGAGCAGATCCTGGATTATGCCAATAAGGCAATAAGCTATCGAAACGAGCCCCTGAACAACCGATTGTGGAACAGTCACATTACTTTGACTGCTGGCGGTAAGATCGATGATGGCAACGATATCTTCTCACAACAATCTGAGCGGATCAGAAGAAAGAACATTCCAGATTATTACAGAGTAACCAGGGTTTACACCACAACTCAGACTGTAAGCGACGATTACGACGGCGGTACATTCAACCTAAAGGATGCCATCAATAGCGGCACAACCTACGTGCAGTTTATGGGTCATGGCGGTGGCCGGGTTTGGGCAGATTACAACCTCTTTAATTTCAATGATGTGGCCACCTTGAATAACTCCACATATCCCGTATTTATGAGCCTTGCCTGCTATGCCTCGGCCTTTGATACAAATGGAGCTGCTTCAATCAGCGAAGCCTTGGTGCTTCAGCCCAATAAAGGTGCCATTGGCACTATTGGCTTTTCCGGCTTGGGTTATCTGGATCAGGATGAAGACTATGGCTTGGCATTGACAGAAGCACTATTCCAGCACGATTTTCCCACTATTGGCGAAGCCCTGATCTTCACAAAAGCCAGGTTCTACTCAACCACCAGCTCAACCGCCCCCAGATATGCCCTCACAAATGGAACGGCGTACTTGGGTGACCCTCTTATCCATATGAAGAAACCTATTCCGGGCATGAATGTCACAGCTCAAAACATGAGCCTGAGCCCCGGAGATACTCTGCGCGTATCAGCTCAATTCCCTCAGGGTGTTACTGCTGCCAGGCTGCACGTGATGAAAAGCACCGGAAAGATCGTAAACGTGCCATTTGATCTTCCCGTCATACAAGGTGAGTGGAATGCGAGTTATCTGATCCCAGCCAGTAGTGACTCTATATACCATAGAACCATAAATGTTACCGGATACTCCGGAACAAACGAGTATGTGGGTCTTGCAGCATTTGGTGTGGGGAGACCTGCGATCTACCATAATGCACTGTTACCATCACAACCCACCTGGCAAGATTCTACCCGTTTTGAGGCAAGACTATATAGCCACGATGAACTTCTGTCGATGGTTTGTAAGGTCAGAACCGACAGCACTAGTCAGGGAGCTACTTGGGTGGAGCTTCCCATGCAGGTTGACGATATGGATTCCAGCCTGTTCAGGACCTTGGGATATCTGGGAAGATTTAGAACCGGGAAGGAAGTCTTCTATAAGTATCTGGTAAATACCACTGCCGGGACCACAGAATCACCTCTGTATAGCTTGGTGATGGCAGGGCCGGACCTGATCCTGAGTGATATCCAGATGGCTCCGAACAACGAGCAGATACGTCTGAAAGTGCTGGTAAAAAACATCGGAAATGCAGCATCAATTCCCACCGATCTACGCCTCTACTATTATCAGAGTGGAGGTAACACCATTCTTCATTCAGAACAGGTGATTGGTGGTTTGGGTGTGAATGAAGAGCGATGGGACTACGTCGATTTAAGTGGCCTGCCCAGCGCTAATCTCACCTTGGAAGTCCGAGTCAATAGCAGTGGGACATTCTCTGAATGGGAACTCTTCTTCAATACAAACAATATTATCAGAATCAGCTTGCCTCTCAATTTCCAGATAGTCGGTTCCGATGGAGCAATAATACCCAGCGTCGATTACAACCTAAGCTGCGAGATTCCGGCAGGCATGATACCCACCGGTAGCAGCTCGGTATTCTCTGTGAGTGGGATGGAAGCCATAGAACCAAATAATCAGCCTGATATATATCAGATAAAGATGAGAAACCAACCCTCTCCCACCAGTGGGTTTTACTCTCTGCCTTACGAAGTAAAAACCTTGGACCCTAGTTTGGTGGATAGCCTTGGTGTGTTCCACAACAACAAACGAATCAAACTGAGCTTCTTCTATAATACCACAGACTCTTTGACTCAGTATTACGAAGCTCAGAACAACTACTTTATCTACCGCTGGGATCCCATCTATCAGAAATGGTTGAAGCAGGGCGGAAACATCTCCAGCTCTGTTAATAAAGTGGTCTTTGAAGTGAGCCGTCAGGGGATCTATACGATCTTCAGAAATGCCGATAGAACTGGCCCGTCCATCGATGTAAACGTTCAGGATCAGGAATTCACCATTGGCGGCTTCGTTTCCGGACAGGGAGTAATCTCTCTGCTTCTGACGGATGCTAATGGAATCAATGTTGTAGAAAACACCATCAAGCTCTTCTTAAATGGGGAACCGGTTCCCGAGACAGATTATTCCGTGGCGATAAATGCAGAAAATATCAATCGGGTGCCCATCAAGTATCAATTGGATTTACCTCGGGGTAACTACTATCTCCTGGTGGATTGTAGCGATGTGAATTCAAATGCAAATACACGCACAATCCAATTCAACGTGAATGATGAATTTGATATCACTAATATCGGTAATTACCCAAATCCTGTCCTAGCAGGTAGTGCTGTGAATGATCCCAGAAACGATGGCCGCACAAGATTCACATACATCCTCACGGACGATGCGGATGAAGTCACGATCAAAGTATACACAATTGGTGGACGCTTGGTCAAAACCTTTAGTAATCTGCCCGGTGGGGTGGGATATCATGAATATCCCAGAACCGTGTATGCTTGGGATTGCCGCGATGAACAGGGTTTTCTGCTCGCAAATGGAACCTATTTCTACAAGGTGATTGCCAGAAAAGGCTCCCGAACCATTGAAAAGACCATGAAAATGGCAATATTGAAATAGGGGCGATAAGATGAAATATATAGTACTTACATTGATCCTGATCAGTAGCTCAGTCTTCCTGATTGCAGGCAGATACGCCGGTGATTTTATGTCGATTGGGGCTGGAGTTCGTGCTCTTGGAATGGGCGGTGCTTTTTCCTCAGTTGCCGATGATTGTTCTTCAATCTATTGGAATGTTGCTGGTATAGCCCAGATGGAAAAGGCTGAAGTCTCTGCCATGCACGCCTTTCTATACAATGGTTTGGCAGCCTATGACAATTTATCCTATTGCCAGCCCTTGCCTAATGATGTGACAATCGGCGTCAATATTACCAGGTTGACGGTTGATGATATACCTCGTTTTGACGAGTCCTATCTGATAGGGACCAATGTGGATCAAAGAATCAACAACAGTGCTTATCACCTGCCAGGAATCCCCGATGGCCACTTTAAAAGCACTGATGACCTCTATCAATTTGCCTTTGCCAAGAAGATTCATTACGATGCTAATATGGGGTGGCTCTTCTTTGAAGTCCCCTTTGAATTCTCCTTTGGGGGAAGCGTAAAGTACATCAAGAGAGAAATCCTGGATAACATGGGCGACGGCACCGGCTTCGATTTTGGCTTACACGTTAAGACAGATATGGGCGTGATCTTTGATTACGATGATTTTGGAGATGTAAACTTCGGCCTGGTCTTCCAAGACATTTCCGGGACCAGTATAAATTGGGATACTGCCACCGAACACTCAGACGAAATACTCTTCAACACGAAAATCGGTCTGTCACTGGATCAACCGATCCCAGGACTGAAGTCTCGCTTGGTATTGGCCTACGATCATGACTATGTCTATGATGGAACAAATCACTACGGCATGGAGTGGGAATACGACCAGAGAGCCAGCCTTCGGTTGGGCTATTATGAGACAAACTTCAGTTGCGGCGCTAGCGTCAATGTGTACGGGGTGGATCTTGATTATGCCCTGATCACCAATCCTGTGGGGCTAACCAATCGCTTGGGAATACGTTTAAAATTTTAGGAGAGACAAATGCAAAAACTCACTATCATCGCACTTATACTGGTTCTCCTCATGTTGGGACTCTTTGCTTGTTCCGGTGAAGATGAACCGGATAAGGATACCATTCCACCGGTAGCTCCTGTCATGATTCCCCATCTGGGAGATGTGGGAGACAACTTTTCCGGAGCTAATGCGCTGACAGAAGAAAACAACGGGATAGACACGGTTCCCGATGGCAACTGGATCAGAGTAATGTGGGAACCATTTGTAGATACAGATCTAAGCCACATAAAGATATACCGTTTTGATGAACTGGATCCACAACCTGCTTTGATAGATTCGATAATGGCAAATCGTTCAAGTTATCTGGATTCCAAACAGCAATTGCAGGAAAGACTGGTCTATTCCTATTTCATCGATCTGGTGGATACATCAGGAAACAGCGCCCGAAGCGACACCGTCTCCTACGGACTTTTGGCCAAGAGTCTCTTGATTGCGCCTGAGAACAATGCCACGGTTATTCCTGGGCAGATCACCTTCAGTTTCAATCGCAGCGGTTTCATCTCCTCCTGCCGGGTCTTGGTGATGGACGAGAATTACGACTATGTCTGGCACCAGGATCTGAACATCTCAAACGAAGAAGATCCCATTGAGATGGTTTTTCCGGTGAACCTGGCCAACCAATTCCGGGGTAGAAGTCTGCGCTGGAGAGTAGATACACTAGATTGGTCTGAGGAATTGCAAGGTTTTATGGGCTCAGAATCTCTTGAGCGTATAATGCATATCCAACCATGATATTATGTCTCTCACACCTAATTGATTCACACCTTAATGCCTGGACAATAAGGCCGCAATCCAGCCGTGTTCACTGCGGTATCACCGCGGCAGTACGGCGGTATCACGGCAACATCAGATAGGCGAGGCATTGAGGACATGGAGATAATGTGAAGTTTAGGATTGAGGATGTATACCCTGGAAGTAGTCAGGATCTACCTACA
>JAZHDE010000010.1:0-8659 GCA_036584515.1 Candidatus Cloacimonadota bacterium
TATCCTGCTTGCCGGAGAAGATATCACCGGGACAAGTGGTCTGCTAGGCTATATGCCTCAGGAAGATCTGCTCTTTCCCTGGTTGACTGTGAGACAGAATGCTCTTCTGCCAGCCAGGATTAAGAAGCATGATCTGAAGCTGGCAAATGCCAAGATAGAAGAATTGCTTCCGGTCTTTGGTCTGGAGAGGCATGCTGAGCTCTTGCCCTACCAACTCTCGGGTGGGCTTAAGCAAAGGGTGGCTTTACTCCGGACCTATATGACAGGCTCCCGGCTGCTGCTATTGGATGAACCTTTTGCTTCGTTGGATGCCCTTACGCGTATGCAGATGCAGGACTGGCTTCAAGATATCCAGCTCAAGCTCAAGCTCACGATCGTCCTGGTGACTCATGATATCCGGGAAGCGCTCAGACTTTCGGACAGAATCGAGCTGATGGATAGTAATCCGGGAAGATTTGTAAAAACTTACCTAATTGATCAGGGAATTAAGGAACAGCCTGAGGCAATGGAGAGTCTATTGAAGGAGATAGTGGGGCTGCTTTAGTGCTTAACGATTGCTTTGCCGATCAGATCACCTAGCCTGATCTCATTCTCTTCAAAATAGGTCACCAAGCCTTCCAGACAATCCGGAACTGCTCTGGGGTTGTAGAAATTTGCGGTTCCCAAGGCTATAGCTGAGGCTCCCGCATAGATGAATTCCAAGGCATCCTGCCAAGTGATGATTCCACCCATGGCAAGAATTGGGATCTTTACTGCTTGGGCAACCTTCCAGGTATTGGCCAGAGCTATTGGCTTGATGGCTGGTCCACTGTATCCAGAGATACCCTTGCCAATGAATGATTCTCCCGTCTTGTAGTCTATGGCCATTCCATACAGCGTGTTGATCAGTGCAATGCTATCTGCTCCACCAGCTTCAGCCGCCTGGGCGATTTTGGCAATGTCAGTAACGTTTGGGCTCAGCTTGACAATCAACTCTGCATCAGTAAGATTCCTGAGCGAGGAGAGAAGCTTATGTACTACATCCGGATCTTGCCCAAAAGCTATTCCCTCGTTCTCCACATTGGGGCAGGAAACATTGAGCTCATAGGCATCTACCATATTTGTGGCTTCCAGACTCCTGAGCATTGTGCCAAAGAGCTGGGTGCTTTCAGCGGAGATGCTGACGATGATGGGAACGGTCAGTTGTGCGTTCAATTCCGGAAGATAGTCTTTTATGAAGCTTGCTAATCCCGGGTTCTGTAAACCTATGGAATTGAGCAGGCCGGCCTGAGTCTCATAGAGCCGGGGAGGGGGATTGCCTTTTTTGGGCTCAGGGGTGATGGTTTTGCTTACATAAGCGCCCAGGGTGTTCAAATCGTAAAAGGCAGAGTATTCTGTTCCATACGTGCCAGAGGCTACGGTAACAGGATTCTGGAGGATGAGCTTGCCGAGTTTGGTGGATAATCTGCTCATAACAACTCCCAACGAACCTGATCACCGGGGAAGACAGCTCCGTCCTTGCATACGCGTTTATAGGTCCAATTGCTCACCTTTCCTATCGGTACGGAGCATCCATGGCACACGCCAACTCCACAGGCCATATAGGCTTCTAGGGATACTTGTAGGGCTATATCGTACCTTCTGCAGATCTCTGCCACAGCCTTGAGCATGGGCATGGGACCACAAGCACAGACCATATCTATGTGTTCGTTTTGAATCAAATTCTGCAAGCCTTGAGTGACGTATCCTTTGTTTCCTGTGCTACCATCTTCGGTCCAGGCGTCATCACAGGGAAAGATGTCTTCCGCATATTTACCCCCATGAATCCAAGTGCTGAAGCAGGTTGATGGAATGTGCTTACGAAAATAGAACAGTGGGGGATAGCCAATGCCACCGCTCACCAGAGCTACCATTCCTTGTTGAGGTGTTTGGAATGATGTTCCCAGGGGGCCGATCACTTCCAGGAGATCTCCCGGACGCATACTGATCAATTTCTTGGTTTCAATCCCAAAGGATTTGATCATGAGTTTGATAGAGGAGCCTTCAATATTGTATAGGCTAATGGGTTTAAAGAGTCTGGGCAAGGCAGCCAGACCTTGCATGGCTCTTACTTCGAAGAAATTGCCGGGCAAAGCAAGCCCGGCCATTTCTTCAGACTTAAAGCTTAGTATAGCATAGTCGGATCTGATCCGATCCATGCTCTCGAGCCTAACTGTCCTGTGCAAAGGGTGTTGCATTTCACGCTTCCCAGGTAAATCTCCCGCGACACAGGGTCTTTACCACTTTTCCTTTTAGCTTCTTTCCCATCCAAGGATTGTTCTTAGCTTTAGATAAAGTAGTCTCAGGGCTTAGTTCTGTCAAGTCATTTAAATCGACAATGGTTAGATCTGCCTGATTCCCGGCAGAAATTCGCTTGTCACCCAGGTTCATCAGGGTTGCCGGAGCAATGCTCATAGCTTCTACAAGGCGTTCCAGACTGATGTGTCCTCTGCTTACAAGCTTATCATATAGCACTGTAAAGGCAGATTCAAAGCCTGTGATACCAAATGGTGCGTGATCAAACTCCCGTTCCTTCTCAAAATCAGCATGAGGAGCATGGTCGGTGGCAATACAATCGATCAAGCCATCCCGGAGAGCTGCGACCAGGGCTAACCTGTCTTTTTCTGAACGTAAGGGAGGCTTCATCTTGGTGTTTGTGTCAAAATCCAAACAGGCTCCTTCATTCAGTGTGAGATGATGAGGAGTAACTTCGCAAGTAATCTTCATGCCGTTGAGCTTGGCTTGCCGCACAAGTTCCAATGACTTGGCTGTGCTGATGTGAGCAATATGCAGCCGGGCCTTGCAGTTTTCTGCCAGCATTATATCGCGGGCGATGATCACTTCTTCTGCTAGTGCAGGTATGCCGGAGAAACCGAGCTGGGAGCAGACTTTGCCGCTGTGAATCTGACCCTTCCCGGCCAGGTTGTAGTCTTCGGCATGAATGATGAGAGGGATATCAAAATTGGTGGCATACTTCATACAGGAAAGCATCAGCTTGGCATTCTGGACACATTTACCATCGTCGGACACGGCGATGATGCCACCTTCTTTCATGTTTGCCATTTCAGAAATTTCCATTCCTTCCAGCTTCTTGGTGATAGCACCGATCACATGAACCTTGCAGAATCCCAAGTCTTTGGCGCGTCTCTGCACATATTCCACTGCAGCGATGTTATCCACAACAGGGTCTGTATTGGGCATGGCGCAAATAGTCGTGAACCCACCTTTGGCAGCGCTTTTTGTGCCACTGATGATATCTTCTTTATAGGTCTGACCAGGGTCTCTCAGGTGACAGTGGAGATCCACAAAGCCGGGGAAGATGTGCAGGCCTTCGGCGTCTATCTCAGTATCTGCTTTGACTCTTATGTTGTCATCCACACGGGTGATAATCTCATCTGTAATAAGGATGTCTTGCTTGATCAGCTTGCCTTCTATGTATACGGTACCATTCTTTATAAGTGTCTTCATCATATCCTCCTTTTTATGCTTTTCCACCCAGGATCAGGAACATCAGTGCCATCCTTATGGCTACTCCATTGGCCACTTGTTCCACAATAATGCTTTGTCTGCCATCGGCTATCTCTGGTAAGATTTCAATGCCACGGTTCATGGGACCGGGGTGCATAATGAGAGCATCCTGCTTGGCCCATTGGATGGTTTCTTTGGAGAGCACGTAATGCTTGGAGTACTCTTCCAAGCTGGGGAATAGGCCCTCTGTTTGACGCTCCAATTGCATTCTTAAGCCCATCACCACGTCTGCATCCTGCAGAGCGGTCTTGAGATCATACTCAACTCTGCAACCGTAAACTTCTTCCATGGAACCCGGCATCAGAGTGCTGGGACCGCAGACAGTAACAGCAGCACCCAGTTTCTTCATGCCTATCAAATTTGAGCGTACCACCCGGCTATTGAGGATATCGCCGACGATAGTTACTTTCAGGCCTTCCAAACTTCCCAGCTTTTCCCAGATGGAGAAGATGTCCAAAAGAGCTTGAGTGGGATGAGCATGACGTCCGTCTCCACCATTGATTACAGGCTTGCCAGAGTACTTATGCACCAATTGAGGGCTTCCGGGGCTGCTGTGACGAATACAGTAGAGGTCAATACCCATGGCATCAAGAGTGTAGACGGTATCCTGCAAGCTCTCGCCTTTTTGGAGAGCTGAAACTGAGGCCTGGAAACTGACTACATCTGCAGAAAGCCTGCTGGCAGCAAGTTCAAAGGACATTCTGGTTCGGGTGCTATTCTCCACAAAGAGTGTGCAGATGGTTTTTCCTCGCAGAGTGGGGATTTTTTTGTACTCACGAAGGTTGATTTCTTTCATGCCTTGTGCCGCTTCAAGAATATACTGAATTTCTTCAGCGGAATAATCATCGAGATCGAAGACGTTGCGTCCGAGGAATTGAGGTGTATCGTTCATTCTGACTCCTTTCTACCTCTCTGGGTAAGATTAAAGGTATTTATTTTGTCACCATCCTAAGCATCCCCGGATTTCGTCAAGTTTTTTCCATGGGGAGACCTCAAGGTAGGATGTAACCAGACAAAAGTCTTGACTGAATCCTCAGCTTCAAATAAACTGCCGTGAAAAGAAATTCTGTTCAGGAGAATACTATGAAGAAGATAACGATAGTGCTGCTTGCCGGATTGCTATTGCTGGCTGCTTGTGCCGCTCCCAGACAAAAGCTGACCCCTCAGGCCAACGTTGCCCTCAAAACTGCCAACGTCTATTATGCCCAAAGGGATATTGAAAAAGCCGAAGTTTACTATCAGGAAGTGCTCACTGCAAACCCCGATCATGTGCTTGCCCTCACTCGCATGGGTGATATCAACCTTCACAAAGGTGAGACCATGGCAGATCGCAGCGTTGAATTCAACCAAACAGCCTTTGGATTTTACAAACAAGCCGTCCGGAACTATGAAGCTTTCACCGATCTGGAAGATGAAGACTATGTAGAAATCCGCAACCTCAAGCGTCGCCAGGAAGCTGCTTGGACCAGAGTGTTTCGCGCAGCTGAAAACCTGCAAACTGCAGGAAACTCCAGAGACGCTCTAACCACTTTTGAGATCTCTGCTGCTCTCGATTCCACTCGTTTTGAACCCCTTTACAAGATGAAGGAAATCTATTCCCGCGACTTAAATGATAATGTGAAATCTGAGCAGCTGATGCAACGCATTTATAGAATCAGACCGGAAGATCCTGCAATTATGGCAGAACTTGCCGGCTTCTATTTCAACAACGGCAGACACCAGGAAGCTCTTGAGTTCTTTAGCAGGGTTAGGAATATCAATCCCAGAGATATCAATAATCTTCTGAATATCGCTGCCTGTCATGTGGAGCTGGGCGAATTGGAAAGTGCCATGATCGTGACCAGGGAAATCCTCGAGCTCGAACCCAACAACATCGATGCACTGAACAATGCTCAGGTACTGGCCGGCAGAATGAACGACAATCCCGGAAGAATCGGCTACTTGAAGCGTATGCTTCTGATCAGAGATAACTCTGAAGATTACACTGCTATCTGCTCACTGCTTAGTCAGAGCGGGCAGTTTGTGGATTTGATCACCTATGCCGAAAAATGGTATGCTTACGATAGTACTAGCACTTATGCCGTACAATTCATCATCCTGGGTGCCCAAAACACCAGTAATAGGCCCATGGAACAAAGATACCAAACAATACTCCGCGGAATGCAATAAACCGCCAATGTAGCTTATGGCCTGTTCAAAATTCTGGACAGGCCTTTTCTTTTAAGCAGATGAATCACAGGAGCAAGTCCTACCTCTTTGCCGGCCTCACAATAATGGCCTGGTCAACCGTATCCACAGCTTTTGAGCTGAGCCTGAAGAGCTTCACGCCCTTGGGATTATTACTGGTTTCCAGCCTGACTGCTTTGGTGACTCTGGCTCTCATCCGGTTCTTATCCCCCTCTCCGGTGGGACAGGAAACCAGCATACTGAAGCATCTTAGGCTTTCTCTCATCCCCGGCTTGTTGAATCCACTAGTTTACTATATCGTTCTGTTGGTTGCCTACGATCGTTTACCCGCTCAGGAAGCTCAGGTCTTGAATTACACTTGGGCTATCATCCTGGCATTACTTTCCGTATTGATAAACAAAGAACGCTTTCGGCTTAAAGATTTGATAGCTTTGGCTCTGAGTCTGGTGGGAGTCTTAATCATCTCCAGCCGGGGAAGAGTCCTTAGCTTCAGGTTTGATGATCCACTTGGAACTGCTTTGGCTTTAGGAAGCTCTTTGATCTGGGCCAGCTATTGGATTATCAATATGCGTGATACCCGGGATGGACTCACCAAGCTCTATTACAATTTCATGATGGGGACAATCTTCATAATTATTGTTGTTTGCCTGGGCAAGGATCCCCTCTTGCGTGAAGGATTGAAGCTGCAGCTTTCCACATTGGCTCCGGCTATCTATGTGGGAATTTTTGAGATGGGACTCACTTTCTTCCTTTGGCTCAAAGCATTGGGCTACTCTAAAAGCACGGCTGATCTTTCCAATCTGATCTTCATCACTCCTTTCATCTCTCTGGTCTTTATCGCTCTGATTCTTCATGAACCCATAGTACCAGCTACAGTAATTGGATTGATCCTGATTGTGTGCTCCAATCTATATCAGAAGATGGGCTCTAAAACAGCGTAAGCTGCTCCTCATCGTCCTGGCCATCCAGCTTGTTCAATCCCAAGCCCAATAACCGCACCGACCTCTTTGAATCCCAGTGTGCCACCAGCATCTGTTGAGCATATTTGTAGAGAGACTCAGCATCATCAGTTGACTCCGGCAGAGGGCAGGCCCGGGTGATGGTCTGAAAGTTGTTATACTTAATCTTCAGCACCAGGCTGGTACCCGTGATACCCTTCCTTTGCATACGTTCAGACAGTCTTTGACTAATCTGTCCCAAAGCAGAATTCAAATCCTCAACATCAGCAATATCGCTGTTGAAGGTATGCTCGCAACTGATTGACTTCGGTTCCCAGGAGCAGATCAGCTCACGATTGTCTATCCCTCTAACCACCTGATAAAAGTAGAAGCCGGCTTTTCCAAAAGCTCGTCCCAACACTTTGAGATCAGTATTATACAGATCTTCTCCCGTGAAGATGCCCATTTTATTCAATCTCATGGCAGTTACTTGTCCGATCCCGTGGAACTTGGAAACTGGAAGCCGAAAGAGGATATCCTGAGCGTTCTCCGGCATGATAATTGAAAGCCCATCCGGTTTATTCAGATCAGAACCAATCTTGGCCAGAAACTTATTGTAAGAAACACCTGCCGAGGCCGAGAGACCTGTCTCGGCTTTAATCTCATCCTTGATTCTTTTGGCGATAAGCACAGGGTCTGGCTCCGAAAGTTTATTTTCACTAACATCCAGATAAGCCTCATCCAGAGACATCGGCTCTATTATATCCGTGTATCGGTGGAAGATATC
Source organism: Candidatus Cloacimonadota bacterium (assembly GCA_036584515.1). GTDB lineage: Bacteria > Cloacimonadota > Cloacimonadia > Cloacimonadales > Cloacimonadaceae > PHBP01. Next base: position 7,459 of record JAZHDE010000010.1, read on the forward strand.
CCGAATCTGTTCTGTGATTTCTTTATAGAGACCAAACGAGGAATGCACAAAGACTGCCTCGGGGCAAAGCTTCCAAGCCTGATGAGATGCCATACCGGAACGGATGCCATATTTTCGTGCTTCGTAAGAACAAGTGGAAACCACACCCCTGCTATTGGGTGGACCTCCCACTATTACGCACTTCCCTGCCAGGTCAGGATTCTCCCTGATCTCAATTGCAGCAAAATAGGCATCCATATCCACGTGTATGATCTTTCTCATGAGGCCAAGCCAATATAATCAGCACTAATTGTCAAGAAGAATATATGAGCCATGCTGAATCCGGGTTTATCAATATCCTTTATGGAAAACCCAAATCCCTATACGGGTATTGAAGAATCGGCTATACGCTTGGAATGCCATGTCCTATTAGTCATAATTACACACTATACACTGTTTGAAAGATCTATAGGCATTTATCTTGTAGTTACGTTTCCACGTTTAGACGTTTACTCGTTACCACGACAGAAGCTGTCACGAAAAGCGGTACAACGCTAAATTGTCATCACGCCATCACGCTACCACGTCACCACGTTATTATCCCCTCGTTTATATACGGGGGACACTTTTCTCAAAGAATGGACGCTTTTCTGAGGAATCTTTTCCACAACTGACTTGGTTTGTTGCTATGTCTCACCGGGAAAGATATATAGATAGCAACCTAATACTCGGCAGTGGCTCTACAAGTTCCGTAGGGATGGCAATTCAGAGAGCAAGCCAAGCTCCGTAGTGACCCTCCGAGTTCCGTAGGAACGGCATTTTAGATAGCAACCCAAAGCTCCGCAGACCTCCGAGTTCCGTCGGAACGGCATTTCAGGTAGTAACCCAGACTCCGCAATATCCCTCCGAGTTCCGTAGGAACGGCATTTTAGGTAGCATCGTGAGTAAAAAACACCTCATTCCGGGAATTCCGGGAAGCCAAAGTGGACACGTCATCTTGACGTGTTTGAATCAAGCGACAAGATGTCACTTCCACTAATGTGGTGGGTAGAATTGACCGGAATGGCGTTTGGGTTCATCGTTACTACCTAAAAATACCGTTCATACGGAACTCAAGCCGGTATGGTGTTAGATCATCGATACTACCAAAATGCCGTTCCTACGGAACTCTAGAGAGGTTATGTAGAATATCGGATGCTACCTAAAATACCGTTCCTACGGA
>JAZHDE010000011.1:0-8613 GCA_036584515.1 Candidatus Cloacimonadota bacterium
CACTCCGCTGCAGCCCCCGCGATAATGTCGCCATTCTCGATCATCGGTCATGATTATCGCTTATCTCTATGCAATATATAACAGTACAGACTGCTGGCTCTTGGATCGGAACTACTGGCTCTATTTTTCGGAGGGGCGGCTCTCAACAAACGGAATGGGTGGCTCAGTAGGTTCGGAATATCCAACTATGAGCTCCTGTTTGCTTGTCCCGAAACTACTTTCGTGAGAATCGTAAGTTTCGGGACAGCCCCTCAGGGGAGCTTATCCGTGTTCTGGAATGGAGACGTCCTCGTCTTCATTTCCGGCTTGTGGGCAACTCATAGCGAAACATCAAGTAATCTCTTCATGCCGGCTTAGTCGTCACGTAAACGAGGACGTTTACGTTCCTGAACGCTTATAACAAGACTATGCTGATCCATCTCTTGGGTTGTTGTTTACGCAAAACCCCGCCTGCGGGGTGGCATCTGCGGAGCCCATAGTGAAGGCGTAGCCGGAACTATGGGTAAAAGTGACACCCGGAGATAATTAAATGGAAATCCTCTAAACCCCGCTCCGCGGGGTTCCAGACTGTAGCGCTTCGGAGAGCGCCAATACCTTCGCGGGTTTCCGGGTTGTGGCGCTGCGCGACGTGTAACTTATACTCAATGACATGAGCAGTGATCATTGATTATTGTGACCAGAAAGAACAAGCCCGGAGTTTCACCCCGGGCTTGTTATGTTGAATGTTTACTACTATTTTAAGAGCATTGCTTTACGAATCGAGGTCTTTCCACCTGATTCAAGCTTGATGAAATAGATACCGGAGGCCACATTGCAGTTGTTCGTATCTCTGCCATCCCAAACAACCCGGTGATAACCTCTTTCCATTACAGAATTCTGCAAGTTCTTCACCCTCTGACCTCGGATATTATAGATACATAAGTTTACCTGTCCCGTTTGCGGGATGCTGAATTCAATAGTAGTCGAGGGATTGAAGGGATTTGGATAGTTTGCACTGATCTGAGCTGCTGGCGGGATTAGCGCTTGATCGTTCTCTTCCCTATCATACAGCTCACGTAACAAGTTCCAATGCTCAGAGTGTTTAGACGAAAAGACTGCTCCCGAAGGATACACATATTGCGCGTATTTCGTAGTGATAGATTGCTCTCCAATCTTTCAAAAATATTCGATATTCGATCCCAGTCTTCCGAATGCAGGCTGTACACAGCAGCATTGAATCCAGCTTTGTTAAGATACGCTCCCAGAGAATCGAAATTCGCTTCATAGTTACCACCTGCATACCTAATCTGATACTGAGAATATGCTCCTATTAGAAACTCATTAGCATCTACTGCCGATAAACTTATGCCCAGTGTTATAATGAATTATAGGGCAAACCACTTATTCATGTCTATCTCCTTATCTGATAATAGTAAACTTCTTCATGACTGTTTGATGACCAATTCTTGCCCGGCATATATATATTCCAGATGAATAACTGGAGAGATTAACCGATCTGATCAGGTCACTCGATTGTGTGTTATGGAATTCTGTGCGGAACATTGATTGCCCCCTAAGGTTGAAAATCTCAATCACAAGGGGCATATTGCTATTTTTATCCAGACCCGATATCGAAAGTTGAATCACTTCATTGGCTGGTACCGGATTAGGACTCAACCTCATTTGCAGGTGATCTAAAAGTTGCGGAGCTGAGGGATCGTCATTTGCTACCATATCAGGATAACCGGCATAGATAAATACATATCCCCGGTAATCATGATATGGCCAGATACCCTCCTCGAATGGAGCAGAGACTGCTATATCATCATATCCATCGGCATTAAAATCTCCAACTGCTGCATCATAGCCGTAGTTCTCCAGTGAATTGACCTTCTGCCAATCCGAATATCCATCCACGTATGCGCCCCCGAGCCAAACGGCAAATCTTCTTGCTTGGTAACTTGAACCGACAACATCGCTGAACCCGTCACCATTAAAATCCCCATGTTTTACGCCACCAAGCCCTGAGTTACCAAATAGAATTGGGTTAAAAATGACATTGGGACTTGAAGATAGACTTGTGTTTGATCCGAACCATATCTTCATTCCTGAATTGTTAATGTAGCCAAGAAAATCATCAAATCCATCATTGTTGAGGTCGCCAAGCGGCCTACAAGTCCTGGTAATGACCCATGGCGTGTAATTCAAGAGAGTATAATCGGCGAACACTCTACTACTATTCCCATAATATACTCTTATGGCAGAGTATTGGTCACTGCCTACTGGTTCTCCACAATACCCGATGGAAAAATCACGATAACCATCATTATTTATATCGCCAATTCCAATTACTGATCCTTCAGGAGCTCCGCTTGTAAAGTCTAAACTATGTATGTTTTGCCGGGTAAATGACCCTCCCCACATGATATCGAAAAACGTATAGTAGTTTATATGATAGCATATTCCAACATCACCATATCCGTCTCCATCAACATCGCCAAGTTCATATACGTTGTAGAAGCTTTCACCTGGTAATGGATATTCAATCCTATCAGGGCTTGATAAATCGCTTGTTCCACCAAAGTAAAACATGAGTCTTACACTTCCGGTAATGTCGGGGTTTCTGTCTACAATAATGAGATCGTCAAACCCATCCCCGTTTGTATCACCGGGATTTATAATTGAGCCAATAATCCTATCCATACCTTCAGGATAGTCACCTTCAAGAGTCATGGCTGGCTCTGATTCGGAGCTAAAACTGGGGCCACCATAATAGATATATACCTTCCCATGGGATGGCGTGTAGGGATACACCCAACCATAACCAGCCGAATATACTATCAGGTCATCGTAGTAATCATGATTAAAGTCTAGGCTCATTATGCTGAACCCAAAAGCGGATGCATTATGTTCCCCCTGCAGTTGAGCAATTAGAGGCATCTCGTTAATGGCATAGACTCTGAATGCAGGTAAGATCATTACCAAGCCTATGATCACAAATGCTACGAACATCATCTTATTCATGACAAGCAGATTAGATTGGAACCAATATGCTGTCAAATGATATTTTACTGATTCATGCTTTATGTGTTGTCATTGCAATGTCGGAATTATCCTTTCAAATGCCTCAGGGCTCTCTAGCTCTATAATTGAGGTATGGGAAAGCAGTCAACAACAATATAATTACAATCTCCCCAGAAGACATTGCTGAGCAGATGAAGCTGTCTCAACCTGCAGCACTGATGCTTGTATTTCCTTCCAGGCATACAGATAGCTTCCCCGTTTAACGGATTAACCATAACTTACTATAGGATAAGCCTTTCCTTAACCAAGGTTAATGATAGGTTAAAGAAAGGTTAAGGATACGTTAAAGAAGCGAGTGAGGGACGTGGGGACGTGGTGGCGTGGTGGCGTGGGGATGTGGTGGCGTGGTGGCGTGGTGGCGTGGTGACTAATGCTCTCTGAAGCGCCACAAACCGTACAGGGATCATTTTACAGGCATGTATGCTTCACACCGCTTCAAGCATGCAACTGCCCGGAGAAAACAATTGCTTGACGTGATAGCCTATCCCTGATTGCTTGGTGTGCAGAAAATTACACACTAAGGAGATGGTCATGAAACTCGCCATATTAACTTTAGCACTGTGTCTTAGTCTGTTGCCTCTTATGGCTCAGGATGAATATGAAGTCCGCATGGACAAGAAAGATGCCTTCACTGTTGTGGGCATGGAAGTTTTGAACACCATGGATTCTGCGGTTATGATGGAGCTTTGGACCAGGTTTATCCCTGCTGTGAGCCAAGTTCCCAACCTCGTGGGCGAGCAGTATTATGGCCTGAATTACTACACGGAAGAGCTCAATGCCGAAGGCGAGCCCGGTTATGGTTACATGGCTGCTGCGGAAGTGCGTGAATTGAGAGAAGTTCCGGAAGGCTTTGTGAGCCGGGTGATTCCCGCTTCTGCCTATGCTGTTTTCACCCATAGGGGATCAGCGGAAGGCCTGAGCAAGGTCTTTGAGTACATCTATGGCACATGGGTGCGTGAAACCAATCTGAAGCCCAAGATGCAGCCTTCCTTTGAAGTTTACGGTTCCAGATACAATCCAGAAAGCCCGGATTCCATTGTGGAAGTCTGGGTTCCCGTTCAAGAATAATAACTGGAGATATAATAGTGAAATTCAGACTCAGCACTTTGCTGCTCGCCATGGCAGCCATCTGCTTCCTGCTACCCTTCGTCAATGTACGCTGCTCCCAGGAAGCTATGAAACTTATGAATCAGTCTGTCAACGGAGCGGACAGCCTGAAAGCCGATGCCACCCCCACCAAGGGTGATCTGGTTTTTTACTACACCGGTATGCAATTGGTCCTGGGCCAGGAAGCCACTCAGGTGGAACGGCAGACCGGCGAGACAGGTCCTGCCTCCGGTGATTCTATCAAACAGAATCAGGAAGACAGCCTGGAGCTCGCTCCTCCTGCTCCCACAGCCCGCACGAAGAGTAATGACCCGTTCAGGACAGTGCAGGCAGAGATGCCCGCTCAGCCAGAGAGACCGGCAGATCCCAATACTATGAGAGAAATTGAACCCACAGAGGATTCAGTTGTTGCGGAAACGCCTGAGATGCCCGTGGAAGAAACCGGTAAGCCCAAGCCCAATATCTACGCTCTGGCAGCATTGGTCTTGATTCTGATCGGATTCTTTGGCACTATCATTAGAGGCAATAAAGGCCTCGTGATCGGCTCCATATCCAGCGTTGCGGCAGTGGCTATGCTGAACGTCATGAAAGTCACCTTTGGCACCTATCTGATCAATACCGGCGCTATCATGAAAGACCAGATGAATTACTATGAAGTGGAATTCACCGGCTTTTTCTGGCTCTGTATTGCGCTTTGCGTGCTGGCCTTTATCGAGCTCGCCATCCGTCTTCTGACTGGCTGGAACGAGAACAGACCGCAGATCGTGACCTACGATCTGGGTCAGGCTGCGCCAATATCCTCACTCTATGAATCCGGACCGGAAGAATATCCCGGCACAGAGCTTGAGGACGTGGAAATCCCCGCTCTGGGTGATGATGAAGCCGAGATGCCGGAAGAGGAAGAAGAGAATAAAGACCCTGATCAAGTCTAAAACAGGATAGACTTCTTTGTTTGAAGGACAGCCTTAGGGTTGTCCTTCTTCTTTAACATCGGGATCAAGCGGTAGAATAGGGCTCTGATAACCTGATCGACCTGATTCACCTGATGAATCATAGAACGCAGATAACTGGATCGACTGGATAAAAAGGATCAAATAGAACGCAGATGAAGCGGATGATTATGATTTACCTGGATTAATCCCACGAATGGACACAAATGAAAGATCACAAATGAACACGAATCCTTCTAATCCTAAAATCCTATAATCCTCGTGAAAATAGAATAGTACACAGTCCCGCAGAGATCAGAGCCCCAGCGGGATCGTGATGATGAAGCTGGTGCCTTCTCCCGGCTTACTCTCCACCCGGATACTGCCATGGTGGGCAGTGACGATATTTTTGGTAATGGAGAGTCCTAATCCCACGGATTGAGCGGTGGTTTGGGTGGCGCTGGAGGCTTTCTTGAAGGGTTCAAAGATCAGTTCCTGTTCCTTATCATCGATGCCATAGCCCTGATCCCGCACCGTGATGGAGAGCTGATTGCAATCACAGGCTGCAGAAACAAACACTGCGGTGTCCTCTGGAGAATACTTGATGGCGTTGCCGATCAGGTTGGAGAGCACCTGCTTGAACTTGTTGGGATCGATCTGGGCTTTACACTCTGTGGGGCAAGCTTCCAGCAAAATCTTCATCCCCCGCTTCTCTGCCAGGTTCTGGTGCAAGCGCACGGTATCCCGCAGCAAAAAACTGATGTCTGTTTCCACCGGCTCGAGCTTGAGCTTTCCACTCTCCATATGGGTAAAATCCAGGAGATCTTCCACCATCTTCAGCATATAGTTCCCGGTATCGTGAATGATCTGGAGGAATTCTGCCTGAGTGGGATCGCTTTCTTCAGTGAGATCATCCAGCAGGAACCTGCTGAAGCTGCTGATGGCAGAAAGAGGATTGCGCAGATCGTGAGCCGCCATGCCCACAAATCGGTTCTTCAGTTCGTTCAGCCTCGCCAGCTCGACATTCTTCTTGCTCAGCTCACGCTGGATGGAGATCAGCTCGTTATTGACCTTTGCCATCTCTTCCAGATAGCTGATTTCATCCTTGACGCTCGTGCCATCCATCTGATTGTTCCAGGCTTGCCGGAACTTATCTGCAGTCTCGGGGTTGAGGCTGTTTTGCTCCATGAATAAACCCAGCAGGGCATCAGAATCCATGTAGGCAGTGACTAGGTGCTCATCTGCTTCCATACAAGCCTGAAAGCCCAGGATTAGTGGCCTCAGGCCGGGAAGATTGATCACCAGCTCAGAGACGGGGGTGAGCTTGGGACCCTGGCAACTGAGGAAGAAGCTCTGGGCTTTATCCCGGTTATGCTGATCAAAGAGCTGGATAAAAGGAGTGCCCGGAGTTGCTTGCAAGCCAGGAAGCTCGGAAAAGAGCACCCGGTTGATGACTGCATTGGAGGAGACAGCCAGCAGCAGAACGGGTATCTTCATGAACAGCCCGCCAGCTTGTTCGCTATCTCCAGGGCTTCCTCAGCATCCTTGGCATAAGCATCCGCTCCGATCTCTTTCCAGAGCTCCGGATCGAGGTTGAAGGGGTATCCTCCGACCATGATCGGCGTTTTGATCCCTGCTTCCCGGATTTGAGCTATCAGATCCGAGACACGCGTCAGATGGAAGGTCATGGTAGCGGAGACGGCGATTAGATGAGGGGCTTTGTCTTTGATGGTCTGAATAACGTCCTTGATCGGCATATTGGCGCCCAGATACCAGGTATCCCAGCCTTCCAGCTCGAAGATATCGCTCAGCATCCGGAGCCCGATCTCGTGCAATTCACCGGAAACACAGGTGGCGATCATGGTTTTGCCCTTGCTCTTTTCCGCAAAGATATAGGGGTAAAGCCGGGAAATGGCAAGCTGAGTGATGCTGGTGCAATAGTGTTCCTGAGCAACTGTGATCCTGCCGGTCTGCCAAAGAAGTCCGATCTCCCGTTGTACTGGTTGTAGTATGTTCAGATATATATTCTTGATGCTTTGTCCTTCATCTGCGAGCTGCAGGATCAGGCTGGTGGCAGCCAGACGATCTCCCGCCAAGATGAGCTCAAGAAAGCTCTGCGCCCGGGCAAAGAGTGGATTCAGCGGCTCGATAAAGGAACTGCTTTCATTATCTGGGTTTCTGAGGCTCTCCAGAGCGGGATCCAGATAGGTGGCGACCACCGGATAGGCATCCGAATCCAGGTGCATGCTCAGGACCTGTTTGATGCTTTCATAGTTATTGATCAGGTCTTTGGTGGGAAGCCCCAAACGATTCAGCAGGGCATTCAGCCAAGCGGTGTAATCCAGAAAAATCTTGGTGGAATTGAATTGGATGGCCTGAGTAAGGTAACTGAGGTTATATGCCACGTCCTGACGGCAATGCTGCATCTGGCGCGCATCGTAGCTTTCGGCCAGGCCCGGTTGAAGTTCAAACTGCCTCTCCAGCACATAAGCCACTAGCTCATCCTGGCGGGATTCCAGTTCTGCGGCGACACTGCGATTTAGGTTGCTTTCCATAATTCTACTCCTTCTAACCCATATAAAATAATCAAACAGTCTAGTGAAAGCTTTGGTCTTTTCTCAACAAATCTTCTGGGATTCGCTATTCTCCAGCCCCATAACCAACCTGGGTTCATGCTTCGAGGCTCTACCGGCGGCAGAGCGGATAAGACCGTCCAGCCAAACAAACAAGACTGCAAGCACTGCTCCCACAAAGCCATAGAACATATCCACCGGATTGAAGCTGCGCCAGGGAACAAAGTATTGCACCAGTTCATAGAGAACGGCACCGAGCACGACCAGAGCTGCAAAAGGAGCCAGCTTCAGGCCGGGTGATCCCAGGCTTCGGGCTGCCAGATTGAGCCACGCAAAGCCCAGTATCGTGAGCGAATGCACCAGGTAATCCAGGCGGAATTCCAGGATATGATTGCCACTCAGCCCTTTGTTCATATCATTGCCAATCGGGATCACGTTCAGGATCAGCAGGATGGCAAACCAGATCCAGAAGAGCAGAGGGAAAAGAGTTTTGGCGGGAAGTTTCACTCCTTCAATCTCCGGCAGAGGCTCACCAGGAAAGGCTGCCTCCACCCTCCAGGTCCATGGCTCTGCCTTTGAAGAAGAACCTCTGATTCTGCAGATTCATCAGGAAGTCGTTCTTCAAGGGACGTGGCGAGATCCAGGGATCGATGGGACGGCTGGGCACTGCCCGGAGCTCGGTTTGCAGGGCTTGAATGGTTGTGTTGTAGGATTCTGTGCTCTGGTTGAACTTGGCGATGAAAGCTTGGGTGAATGCACTGTGAGGAGGGTTTGCCGAGTTTACGCAGGTGCTCGCCTGGGCAGCGCTGAGCACAGAGACCAGGCTATCGGAGGTGGCAATTGCAGCAAAAGGCTTGGGAGTGCTGCCAGAAGAAGTGATCCAATTGCGGCTGGCTTCCAGCATCAGCACGGCGGCTTTGGCGACGGATAGCCGCGGGATC
>JAZHDE010000012.1:0-8526 GCA_036584515.1 Candidatus Cloacimonadota bacterium
GGGAAAAATTGTATTTGGGGGATTGTCCGAAGTTCCAATCCCAGCTTTTATACTTGGTTTCGCAGAGCTGGGTGATAATGTCCAGCTCTTCCGCGCTGAAGCTATGCTCGGTGATCTCGGGATAAAGGCTGTGCACTTTGTTGCGGACCAGTTCCACAAAGCGTTCCAGAGCCAGGGCTTGGGAAAGATGCTCTGTCACGTTTGTCACTCTGGAGCGGACGGATTTGACGGCTTTGTCCTTGAATTTCAGGGGATTCACCTTGAGGGCGGCGGAGAGATCCACCAGACGCGAGCTGTAGAGGATGGTGCCGTGCTGCAGGATACGACCGCCCTCCACCAACTTAGCGTTACCGGAAAACTTCAAGCCCTCAATCACCAGATCGTTGCGTCCATGCAGCTCAGCTTTCACGCCCAGGTCGTGCAGCACTTCCAGGATGGGTGCTGTGTAGCGCTGGAAATTCCAGGGAGAATCTCCTTGGGAATCCATGATAAAGCTGAAGTTGAGGTTACCCAGATCGTGGAATACTGTGCCGCCACCGGTGAGCCGGCGAACCACGGGGATATTGTGCTGCAGCACATATTCCTGATTGATCTCGGCTATGCTGTTTTGGTGCATTCCCACGATGATGGAAGGTTGGTTGATATAGAGCAGGAAAGCCTCGTGAGGACAGTGCCGCAGCAAATACTCTTCTGTGGCGATGTTGAAAGGGGCTTCCTGACTGGTGGAAAAGATGGAAATCATCAAGCGTCCAGAGCTTTGAGCTCAGCTTTCACAAAGTCCACCAGTTCTCTGATTCTGGCCTCGGTAAAATCAAACTTGATGCCGGCTGCCTCATATATCTCGCTCACGGGAACGCTGTATCCCAGATCCAGGAAGGCTTGATACTGTTTCAGAGCCAGTGCCCGGTCTTTACGATAGTTCATAAAGATGGAGAGTGCGCCCAGCTGAGCCATGCCGTATTCGATGTAATAGAAGGGTACTTCAAAGATGTGTAATTGTTTCATCCAGCCCAGTTTGCGCAAGTGTTCCAGATCGCTCCAGTCGATAATGGTGGAGAATCTATTATGGATGTCCAGATAGGCTTGATCCCGGTCTTTGACGCGGTGTTCGGGATTGAGGTAAACCCAGTGCTGGAAGGCATCTACGATCATGCACCAGGGCAGAAAGCTGAGAGCTCCTTCCAATTGGTCGCGTTTGGCCTTCTTCAGGTCTTCTGGATTGTCATAAAATATATCCCAATAGTCCATTGTGAGCAGTTCCATGGTCATGGAAGCCAGCTCTGCCACCTCGGATGGAGTATCCAGATAAGGGGCGATGGGGATGGGAGCGGCGGCTTGGGAGTGCATGGCATGACCGGCTTCATGGAGGAGGGTAACCACGTCGTTGTGCTGCTTCACATGATTCATAAAGATGAAGCTGCTGCCCAGGGCATTGATGCCTGTATTGTAGCCACCGGGAGCTTTACCCTTGCGGTTTTCCAGATCAAGGAGCCCTGAGTTTGCCATCATCTCAAGCTGTTTACCATAGGCGTGATTGACCTTGCCCAGCACTTTCACACATTTCTCGATGAATTCTTCTGTGGTTTCAAAGGGTTTCAGCACTCTGCCATCCAGATCGACAGAGACGTCCCAAGGACGCAGGGCTTCCAGCCCCAGCACCTGGCGACGGTGTTCATCCAGCTCTCTCACGAAGGGAATCACCACGTTTTCCACGGCTTGATGGAAATCGTAAAGATCGGTAGGACTGTAAGAAAAGCGTCCCATCTCAGCATGCATATAATCACGGTAATTGGGGTATCCGGCATTGAGGGCGATCTGGACTCTGATCTCCTTGAGCTCGTCAAAAAGGCTATCCAGCTCTTTTTTCTTTCCGGCGTAGAGCTCAAAAATCTTGTTCCAGGCGGCTTCACGTTTGCCCCGATTGGGGTCTTTGAGGAATACGCTCAGCTGGGAGATGGTGCGTTCTTCGCCGTCAAAATCTGTGGTCAGACTCCCGATCATGGCACCGTATCTATTGGCCAGCTCGGATTCCTGGATGCGGAGGGGGATGTTCTTCTCCCGATAGAGCTCAATCTCGTTTGAGATGAGGCGATTCAGGTGGTCAAAAGCCTTGGGATCCAGCTCGTCTTTGGCTGGGCTTTGGTAGTATTGCTCCTTAAACCGGAAGCGGAGGGGTTCGGTCTGGGCATATATATTGGCGTAAAAATCATTATAGGCCTTGGCATAAGACTCATCGTCCGCATGTACTGTCATGTGTACATACTTCCAGGATAGCTCATCGGATAGGATTTTGGAGATTTCGGAATAGCGGTAGAGGGCGTCGAGGAGTTCATCTTTGGTTTGTGGAATATTTTCACAGATGGAATCAAATACGGCTTTCACGCTCTCCCAACTGTCCACCGCAAAGTCTTCAGGCAGGAATTTGTAGGGAATCCTGGCGATCTTGTCGGTTGTGTAAATCATTATCTATACTCCTTTAAATGGATAGGCTTAGCTCAGCATGAGACAAGGCAAGAAAATGCTGAGTCTTTGTCAACCTCAAAACGCTTCCGACAGCAGGCTTAAAAAAGCTCCTTTTCCACCAGCTCGATAATGAGGTGCAGAATCATCATCTGCATCTCCTGAATACGGGAAGTCTTTTCTTCCGGGATGAGGATCTGATAATCACAACTGTCTCTCAGCTTGCCTCCATCTCTACCCAGCAGCACCAGACTGAAGGCACCCAGTTCCTGGGCTTTCTGCATGGCTTTGATCACGTTTGGCGAGTTCCCGCTGGTGGAGATTCCAATCACCATATCCCCCGGAAGGCAGTAAGCTTCCACGCCCCGGGCAAAGACTTCGTCGAAACCAAAGTCATTGGCAGCACAGGTGAGAAAGGCAGGATCGGACAGGGCTATTGCCGGGAGGGCGGGACGGTTATCTTTGTATCTGCCGGTGAGTTCTTCGGCAAAGTGCATGGCATCTGCCATGGAACCACCGTTTCCAAAGATGATGAGCTTGTTCTTACGGCTGAAGACCAGGGCGATCTGCCGAACCACAGATTCGATCTCCTGCAGCAGAAAGTCATCGGCTGCAAGTGTGCCCGCCAGGCGTGAGGCGAGCTCCATTTCTTTTCTAAGCTTGTTTATCATACAGTGTTTAGAGGTTTTCCTTTACTTTCACGACGGTCTTGAGCTCTGCTTCTTCGATCTCGTCAAATTCTTTCAGGACTTCGTTCACGAGGCGAGCTCTCTCCTTGTAAGGAATAAAAGCGCTTTTAAAGCCATTGAGAATCACGTTTTTGATGGTGGGGTAGCTGAGACCCAGCTCGTGGATGGCAAGCATATACTCGTCTGTGACGGTGGTGTCGCTGATGGTGCGGTTGTCTGTATTGATGGTGACTCTAAGGCCATAATCTATGTAGAAATCGATGGGGTGGCTCTGGATATCTTTGACCGCTTTGGTGTGGAAGTTACTTTTGATGCAGATCTCCAGAGGGATACGGTGATCATTAACGTAGTTGAGCAGATCACCATCTTCCACTAGCCGGGTACCATGGCCAATGCGATGTGTGCCGCAATAGTGCAGGGCTTGGTGGATGCTTTCCGGTCCATAGGCTTCACCGGCATGGATGGTGATATTGAGGTTATTCTTCAGAGCCAGATCGAAGGCTTCCTTGTGGTCTTTGGCGGGGTGGTTGTATTCTCCACCTGCCAGGTCAAAGCCGATCACGCCTTTATTCTTGAAGGCTATTGCCAATTCTGCCAGCTTGAGTGAGGTGGTGGGATCCATGTTTCTGATGCCGCAGATAATGACCCCGGTTTTGATGGGGAAGTCCCGTTCGGCATGCTTGAGACCATCGATCACTGCCTGGGATATTTCGGTGAGCTTGAGCCCTTCGTTGGTGTGGAGGATGGGGGAGTAGCGCACTTCCATGTAGCGAACGTTCTCGCTGGCGGCGTCTTCTGCCAGTTCATAAGCAGCCCGGCGCAAACCTTCCTTGTTTTGTAGTACCAGGTTGACTATATGAAAGCCCCGGAGGTAATCATCCAAGCTGGTGGTGTGTTCACCGCAGACAATCAGCTTGCGGAGTTCTTCCGGATCAGTGGTGGGAAGCTTTATTTTATGCTCTTTGGCGAGCTCGAGGATGGTATTTACTCGGACAGATCCATCCAAGTGCACGTGAAGATCGGTCTTGGGCAGCTTGTGGATGAAGTCCCGGCTTAGTTTTCTCTTGGTCATACAATTCTCCTTGATAGTTGTTTACTAGATAATCATAAGCCTGATTTGTGTCAAACTGTTTGTATGACGATTGAGTGAACAGAGAACAGTGATCAGTGAACAGATTGTGAATGTGTAGCTGGGAAACCAGGCTCTCCTCATCCTGGTCTGCCAAACTCCGATTTGGCAGAGGTAGCGGAGCTACCTGCTGAAGATCTCTCCGAGTTCTGTGGCAAATCGGAGTTTGCCACACCACCTGTTCCGCTCTCCTTGCGGTTGGTCTTATAGGGCAATCCTCTATATCCTCAAATCCTTGTGAAAGCAATGCCCGGATACGTCTCCCTGTTTACAGCACAAAAAAAACGGGTATCCGTGGATACCCGTTTTTATTAAGGACTGCGCTAGTTGATTAACAGCAATGTTTATTCTTACTGGGTTACTGCAGGAGCAGCGGCATCTGTTGCAGGAGCAGCAGGTGAATCGACAACTGCGGGGACTTCTTCGACTGTGGTTTCTTCGGTGGTTGTCTCTTCGACAGTTTCCTTGGGACCGCAGGCGGCAAGCACGAACATGCTGATGAGCATCATAGCGAGAAGGCTAAGTAAAAGAACTTTTTTCATTGATTCCTCCATAAGTGAAATCCATATTTTTTTTTGGTTTTTTTGTTTTTTGGGGTTATGCCGGAAAAGTCCGGTGGCTTGTTGTTAGTTTGAAGATCGTGAAAGAGCCTAAAACCCTTATCTGATCTTCACACAGTCCTTACTCACAACTATGTACTGTAATGAATATGGCTACACTTATAGAGCTCCGAAATTTTGGCAAGCTTTTTTTTTAGAAAGCTGCATCCAGTCCCAGATGGATTATTCCTAAGCCAAAGTCCCACATGTTTTTATCTTTGTAGCCAAGAGCGTAGTCCAAACGTAAGATTCCTAGTCGGGTGCGATAGGATAGACCCAGGCCCAGGGAAAAAAGACGGTAGTTTGTCTGTTCTTGCTCCAGCATCTGAATCCCGTGATCGTAAAAGAGATAGATACGTGAATCCTCTGTGAGGCGGTATCGTAACTCGGCATTAGTCCAGAGCAAGCCCCAGCCGGAGATGGTATCTTCCCTGTAGCCTCTCAGCGATTTGAATCCGCCCATCCTGAAGTAAGATATGGTGTTGCCGGGATCACGATCCAGGCTCTTTAGATTCACGCTCAGAGCTCCCACCCAATGCCGTGAAAGAGGTACAAAATGCCGGGTGTAGGCTTCCAGTGCGCTTCCCGGTTCGTCTTCACCAGCGCTCAGATAGAAGCGATAGCGCAGCTCGGTATCCATGCCTGTGGAGGGATTCATCCGGTTGTCCAGATTTCTATAGGCCCAAAACACGCCCAGGCTTCTACCAGAGCGGCTTTCCACCAGAATGGGACGCCGGGATCCAGGATCAATGCTTTCCAGCAGGAATTCCAGACCAAATCTGTGTTGTCGGTTGTAATAGTATAAATCGGTGAGGAAACGGCTCTTGATCCAGGTGCTGTCCTGACTGGAGCGATTTAAGATCAGATCTCCCGCTACCGGGTAGGCAGAAGGGCCGGATTCATGATAAGCCAGCTCCAGCACGCTGCTTAGTTCAGGAAGATTCTTCCAGAACAAGCCTATGCTACGATCCGAGCCCCAGAGATTCTGGAAACTTAGATTTACCAAGCCGTTGAGTTCAGACTTCCCGCCCACGCGGTTGAAGCCTGCCACGCCCTCCAGGTATGTCATCTTCCCTTCCCGGATTCTGATCAGAAGGCGTGAGGCATCCAGAGGAATGATCTCACAATCTTCGATAAAGCTCTTTTCCTTGATCCTTTGCGTAGCTTCCTGCAGAGCATCAGGATTGATCATCCTCAATTGCCGAAGCCCTGAGATGCGGATCAAAGTGCTGGCCCGGGTGTGGAGATTACCCTCGCAAACTATCTCCTGCAGCCTGAAGAGAGGACCTTCATCGATGCCAATTACAGCTCTTAAGGGTGGATCACTACCCTCTTCCAGGATCAGAGAATCCAAGCCAGCCCGGGCGAAGAAATAGGAACGGTCGTTGTAGAGCCACACTATTCTGGATAGGATTTGCGGAATCCTTTCCAAATCCTCAAGATCGCCCAGAAGAAGGTAATCCTGCAGCCTGTCTGAACTGAAGTAACGGTTTCCTGTGAAGCTGAGCCGAACTCTGCCCGTATCCACCAATCTGTTGATATGGTAGATAGCTGCAATGCGGTTTTCTGCCAGTGGAACCAGCTCCGGAGAGCCGATCTGCACATAGTAGAAGCCCTTGCTCTGAAAGTGATCTCTCAGGCGCAGGGCAGATTCCTGGATTTCCTCCATCTCAAGCTCGCTATTCAGGCTCAGACCGCTTGCCAGAAGCAATTCAGCCTCGGTCTCCGGGTAATCAAAATCCAGATCAAAATCCACGCTCTCCAAAATAAAACTGCTCAGCAGGGGCAAGGCCATACTGAGCAGTAAAGTAACCAGCAAAAGACGCATGGCGATAGCTATTCCCTATCCGCCTTCAAGACCGCCAGGAAAGCTTCCTGCGGCACTGTGACATTGCCAATCTCTTTCATCTTCTTCTTGCCTTCCTTCTGTTTGTCCAGAAGCTTGCGTTTACGGGAGACATCACCGCCATAACACTTGGCCAGCACATCCTTGCGCATGGCATTGATAGTGCTGCGGGCGATAATCTTGGCTCCGATGGAAGCCTGAAGAGCAATCTTGAACATGTGTCTGGGGATCACCTCGGAGAGGGTGTTTGTAACGCTTTTGCCCCAGTTGTGAGATTTGTCTGCATGGCATATAAAGCTCATGGCATCGACTTTTTCGCCATTGATCAGGATGTCCACCTTGACTACGTTGGATACTCTGTTTTCCAGAAAGTGGTAATCCAGTGAGGCATAGCCGCGGCTCACCGTCTTGAGTTTATCATAAAAATCAAAGATGATCTCGATGAGGGGAAGCTCATAATGCAAAGCTACCCGCTTCTCATCTATGTATTGAATGTTCTTCTGAATCCCGCGACGCTCCTGAGCCAGTTTCATGATATTGCCGATGTAATCCGTGGGAACTATGATCTCGGTTTCCATGACGGGTTCCATCACGAAATCAATGGTGCTGGGATCGGGGAAATCTATGGGATTGTAAACAGTTATATCTTTACCGTTTTTGAGCCTGATGATAAAGCGCACACTGGGAGTGGTGGCGATGATGGGGATATTATATTCCCGATAGAGCCGTTCTTTGATGATCTCCAGATGCAACATGCCCAGAAAACCGCAACGGAAACCGTAGCCCAGAGCCAATGAGCTTTCCTTTTCATAAACCAGAGAAGCATCATTGAGCTTGAGCTTGGCGATTGATTCCACCAAGTTCTCATAATCTTCTCCATTGATGGGGAAGATGCCACTGTAAACCATGGGCTTGGGTTCCTGGAATCCGGGCAGGGCAGAGGAGCAGCCGCCTTTGGCCAGAGTGATGGTATCGCCCACCCGAGCATCAGCTACTTCCTTGATATTGGCGATGATATAGCCGGCTTCTCCGGTGTGTAGAATCTTCTGAGCCTGGAACTTCAGCCCCAGATAGCCGATCTCTTCAATATCGTATTCTTTGCCGTTGGACATCAGCCGGATCTTGTCACCTTTACGCAGAGTGCCATCGAAAACTCTGATCAGGATCACCACACCCCGATACATGTCGAAGTAGGAATCAAAGATCAGGGCCTGAACCGGAGCCTCAGCTTCTCCTTCGGGAGGTGGCAGCAATTCTACCACAGCATCCAGAAGTTCACCGATCCCGGTGCCGGCTTTGGCGCTGACCCGCAGGATATCTTCCTTGGCACAGCCGATAATTTCCATCAGATCGTGCTCCGTGCCTTCAATATCCGCCTTGGGCAGATCGATCTTATTCATCACGGGCAAAATCTCAAGGTTGTTTTCCAGGGCCAGATAGAGGTTGCTCATGGTCTGAGCTTCAATGCCCTGGGAAGCGTCCACCAAGAGGATAGCACCTTCGCAGGAGGCCAGAGCCCGGGAAACCTCGTAAGAGAAATCCACATGCCCGGGAGTGTCGATCAGGTTCAGGGTATAATCCTGTCCCTTGTAATTGTGTATCATACGGATGGCGTGGCTCTTGATCGTGATGCCCTTTTCCCGCTCCAGATCCATGGTATCCAGGATCTGGGCAGTTTGAGAACTCACGTCGATTACGTGGGTATGCTCCAAAAATCTATCGGCCAGGGTGGATTTTCCATGGTCTATGTGTGCTATAATGCAGAAGTTTCTGATCAGTTCTTGTTTCATAATTCCTTATTTG
>JAZHDE010000013.1:0-8608 GCA_036584515.1 Candidatus Cloacimonadota bacterium
ACTTATACGGACTTTTTTTGTAAATACAACGCTAATCTAAGATCACTCTACTCATAGAGCAAGAAGTAATCTCCGTAACTGCTGCCATAAGGCTTAACCTTCAGGAAGTAGAATCCACTACTCTCAGGTCTGAAACGAATCTCAAAATCACTGTCATCGGAGTTTGGCTTATCATCGTTCTCAGCCAGTAACTCCTCAGAATCCATAGGATACAAATAGCCGACTGTATCAAACTCGGACTCTGTGCCAAAGACATAGTTCTGTCCAGCTTTTAAATAGATCCGATACCAATCCACATCCAGAGGTGAGTGCAAAGTGTGGCTCTGCTTTTGCTGAGCATGGCTGATAATCAAATTGGTAGCATTTTCGGCAGTGTTATCCGGTTCATATTCGTCCAAATCTCCCATCTCCCAGTAGTATTGCAACTGGTAGTTTCCTGTTACTTCACCCGAGTAAGATGTTACCTTCAGAAAGGCGGTTCCGTTTTCCCCGGCTGTATAGCTCAATCTGAAATTGCTTTCATCTCCGGAATCGTCGTCTTCGATCTCACTTTCAGTGTTCTCTCCAAAGTAGAGCCCAGCTTTCATGTCAATCGATCCGAGGGAACTGAAAACATAGGTTTTGCCAGCTTCGAAATCAAAGCGAAACCAATCCTCATCCATGCCATAGTGTAAGGTGTGATTCTGGGATCCAGCCTGCTGGTTTATCTCAAGCGGAGTGGCATTGCTTCGGTCGTTGTTTGGTTCAAACTGGTCTCCTGGGTTTTCTTCCGAAACATAATGAAGGTGGTAAATCCCGATTCTGTCATCATAACCTTCAACTTTCAGATAGTAGGTTCCGGCTTCCATTCCGGCAAATTCCAGCCTGAAGTTCTGCTCTTCTGCTCCATCGTCATTACTGAGCAGAGCTGTTTCTCCATCTTCGCTGTAAAGAGCTGCTTTGACATCCATGCCGCCAGTACTATGAAGCTTGTAGATCAGGTTGGGGCGTAACTCCAAGCGGAACCAATCTTTGTCTTCAGAACTATGGATCGAAAGAATCTGACTCTGCATTTCTCCTGTGAAGTTCAGGGGTTTTGCCTCACTTATGCTGTTGTTTGGTTCCGGGGCATCTTCAGTTATCGCGGCATAGCTGAATTGCAGGCTGTAATCTCCCAGGTTATGAGAATAATCTGAGATCTGCAGATAGTAGGTTCCGGGCTCGGTGGCAGGCCAGCTCATGAGGAAATCGTTGTCCTCGCCATTATCGTCTGCCGACATTAGCTGCTCTCCTTCTGAATTGAGCAGTTGAACCACAGGGTCCTTACCATCGGATTCCGATCTGAATTCATATACTCTATTGCCCTGAGCCTCAAAGGCAAACCAATCCGAATCTGCTTCATAGTGGAAATTCAGATTCAGGCTCTGTGAATTCTCAGTGATACTAAGCAATGTTGCCTGCTCTTGAATATTATTGGGCTCATTAGCATCTGGTTCGCCCATTTCAACAGCTTCATAGGAATACAATATGTCATAGGAGCCAGTTGCTCCATTGTATCCAACAACCTTGAGCTTGTACCAAGCAGTCTGGGGAGGGAAGAAGCTGAAGCCAAAGTCCAGTCCTCCGGCTTCGTCCAGGATGTTGTCATCATTACTAGCCAGTTCAATAGTTCCCTCGTCATTGTAAAGATGAACCATAGGATCAAACTCAGATCTGGATTTGAAGATATACTTCCTGCCCAATTCACCTCTGAATCTGAACCAATCTTCATCGTGCTCAATATGCAGACTATGAGCCTGACTCTGCTCCAATGAACGGATAATCAAGGTGTTAAACTGGTACGGGGCATCATCGGGTTCGTAGGAATCTCCTATCAGGGTCCCAACACTAGACCTTGGTCCTGCTGAATCGGTACTGAGAACGATATCATCTATCCAAGCGCCAATGAGGTTGTTGACTGAGCCATCTGTTACAAAACGGAAGGCTAGTTTCAGATCACCCTCGCCGATATAACCACTCAGATCAAGATTGGCTTGCGCCCATTCACCATCCGGGGTGGCGCTGGTGGAAAGAAGCTCATTCCAAGTCCATTCGTCGTCACCTGACAGACGGTAGATTCCCACCTTGAAAGTATCATAATTATTCTCAGCATTTACTTTGTACCAAAAGCTCAGGTTAGCATTATTGATGTTTTCCAGGTCAAACGGCCCCCAGCTCATCTTTGCATCCATGTTATCGGCATAATAGCCTTCTGAAGGATCCATATCTGAACCTGCACACCAAGCAGCCCAGCCTCCGGAGTGATATTCATCACTTCTATCATCCCAGGTAGGGGTGCCGGCAAGCTGCCACCGATCACCAGGGAATATCCCCTCAAAATCCTCTTCTAAAAGATTAACGGCCTGAACAGACACAGCCAGTAGCAGTGCAGTTATCAGTAAAGTAAGACTTAGCTTGTTCATATTCTCACTCCTATGTTGCTTTATAAGTAATACAAATACTAGAGCGTTTTCCTGTAAAGACAAATATGCCATTTCCTCTTTCTGTTGCGTTGAAAAGTCTCCATAGTCTGCCAAGTGTTTGATGGCCTGTTAATTGCATCCCATAGCTTCCTAATTCAGCTCTATTGCCATAACTTACTATAGGATAAGCTGTTCCTTAGCGTTCGCTAAAGATTCGCTAAAGGATCGTTAAGGCATCGCTACAGAATCCCATAAGGAAGCAGTGAGAAAGAAGGAAGATAGCAGTTGACAGATGAACCTAGGATTTCAAGTATCGGTTCATGAACAAAGTTTGTCCCGGCCACCGTCGGAACCAAGGATAAAACATGGATAAAACACTGTATCTGATAGATGGAACAGCTCTCCTTTATAGGTCTTATTATGCTCATATCAGGAGTCCTCTGATCAATTCCCAGGGCATGAATACTTCGGCCATCTTTGGCGTGGTGAGTTCTTTTTTGTATTTTGTGGAAAGTTTTAAACCAGAGCATGTGGTCATAGCTTTCGATCGCAAGGGGCCTACCTTCCGCCACGAGAAGAGCGAGCTCTACAAAGCAAATCGTCCCCCTATGCCAGAAGATATGATTCCGCAGGTGCAGCCGGTGATGAAGTTCTTTGAACTTATCACTGTGCCGGAGTTGGGTCGAAGCGGCTGGGAAGCGGATGATATATTGGGAAGTCTGGCTTATCGGTTTAAAAATGACTATCAAGTAATAATCGTGACCGGAGACAAAGATTACTGCCAGCTTGTACAAGAACGGATCAGGCTTTATGATCCCATGAAAAAGAAGATGATCGATACTGAGGCAGTGATCAGCAAGTATGGAATCGAACCCCAGCAGTTTATCGATTATCTGGCATTGATGGGCGATAGCTCCGATAATATCCCCGGAGTAAAGGGGATAGGTCCGGTGGGTGCACAAAAGCTTCTCAGCGAGTTTGGCAGCCTGGATGGTATCTATGCCAATCTGGAGGGTATTGCTCCCAAGATCAGAGAAAAGCTTGAAGCAGACAGAGAAAATGCCTATCTCTCCCAGGAATTGGCACGGATAGCGGCTGATATGGATCTGGACTTCCCCGATCCTGCTCAGATATCCTTTAGGGCGGAATATCTCGCCAAAGCCAAAGAATTTCTGGGGCACTATGAGCTGAATACCCTCAAGAGCCGAATTGAACAGAAGTTTCCCGAAGTAGAGCTGTTTTCAGAGGAAGAGAGTTATTCCCAAGCAGATATCTTTGGCGAAACCGAGCAAGCAACAGAGCCGGTTGTGGAGCAGGCTGCACCAAGTTTTGTTGCCAGGCTGGTCAGCAAAGATAACCTGGCTGAGCTTCTAAGCAAAATCAGGGCTGCAACAGAGATCAGTCTGGATACGGAGACGGATTCGATTGATTCCAGTCTGGCAAATCTGGTGGGAATTTCGGTCTGCATGAGTTCTGAAGAGGCATGGTATATCCCTCTGGCTCACCAAATGGCTGATAACCTAGTTTGGAAAGAGTTTCGTGGCATGCTTGCCGATGCTTTGCAGGGCAAGACTATTCTGGGACACAATCTGAAGTATGACCTGGCGGTTCTAAAAAGAGCAGGTCTGGTTCTGGATAACCCCATCTTTGATACAATGTTGGCAGCATACATTCTGGAGCCCGGGCAAAACCGCTATTCGCTGGACGCAGTGATGTTTGCTGAGCTGCATTACACGATGCAAGCCATCAGTGAGTTGATCGGGAAGGGAAAACAGGAGATTACCTTTGATCTGGTGGATCCGGATAAGGCTTGTTTCTATGCAGCGGAGGATGCTTGGGCGGTCTGGAGACTCTATCCTCTCTATGCAAAAAGACTCGATCAAACTGGTCTTGATGAGCTTTACAACAAGATTGAGTTGCCTCTACTGCGAGTACTTTTGGGGATGGAGCAGCGGGGTGTCAATATTGATACCCGGATCCTGGGGAAAATCAGTTCACATCTGCAGCATGAGATCAAGCGCCTGACCGATGAGATTTACGAATTTGCCGGCTATCAGTTTAATCTGAACTCGACGCAGCAATTGGCAAAGTTCCTCTTTGAAGAGCAGAAACTAACCGCCAGGAAGAAGACAAAAACCGGATACTCCACCGATAATTCGGTTCTGGAGGAATTGGCTGAGGAGCACGAGATTGCAGCCAAACTGATCGAATATCGTCAGATGGTGAAGCTGGATAGCACCTATGTCTCAGCCTTGCCCAAGCTGATCAATCCGGAAACGGGTAGGGTGCATTCTTCTTTTAACCAGACTGTTGCTTCGACCGGGCGACTCTCTTCCACCAACCCCAATCTGCAGAATATCCCGATTCGTACAGCTCTGGGGCGGGAGATACGTCAAGCTTTTGCGGCAGAATCCGATGATTGGGTGATCGTGAGTGCGGATTATTCCCAGATCGAGCTCAGACTGCTGGCTCTGATGTCTCAGGATGCATTACTGTTAGAGGCTTTTGCCAAAGGTATAGATATTCACCGGCAGACTGCTGCCAAGATTACCAAGAAAGCCGTCGATGAGGTCAATTCTGAAGAGCGTCGAAGGGCAAAGGTGATAAACTTTGGTTTGCTCTATGGAATGGGGCAGAGGAAGCTCTCCAGAGAGCTGGGCATCAGCCAAACTGAGGCCAAGCAGATGATTGAGGAGTATTTTGCTCAGTTCCCCTCAATTCGTGACTACATCAGCTCCTCTGTGTTGCAAGCTCGTAGATTTCAATATGCCGAGACCATCTTTGGGCGCCGACTCTATCTGCCGCAGATCAATAGCGCTAATCCGGGCTTGAGAGCTGAGGCGGAAAGAGTGGCGGTGAATATGCCCATCCAAGGTAGTGCTGCCGATCTGATCAAGCTGGCGATGATAGAAATTGATCGTATTCTGAAGGATAGAGATGATGTTCGCATGATCTTGCAGGTGCACGATGAATTGGTCTTTGAAGTAAAACGAGCAGTCTTGGAAGAGGCAAAGCTGCTGATAGTTCAAACAATGGAAGGGGTTCTTCCGGATAAGTTCAAGACTCAGATGCGTTTAGTGGCAGAGATCGGGAGCGGAAAAAACTGGGATGAAGCTCATTGAGAGCTGTCATTCTTCTGATGATGCATCCAATCCAATATGTGTGAACTGCGGGCAATCTTCATGAGCCAGTGGAGCAGGAATACTATCAACAGGACGATAGTGAGAGCCAGGAAGAGAATGAGCCAGGGGAAGCCCTTTTCCATCTCTATGGTCATAAACTCGGTCTTGTTCCAGAGCTGCTCGGTATCATACTCCCAAGAGATAGTCTTCTTATCATAATCGACACTTGAAGAATCTGCATTGGTGGAGATGATCTTCCAGGGTAGGTGAACCTTGTATCTCCACTTGGGATGATCGGTGATGGTGGAGCGCATCAGCATTTCAAAGTCATCGACGTCTTCCTGATCTCCCAGGGAAATACGGCGTTTGAAGGATATTCTGCGGCCTTTTTCTTTGTTCAGAGTGATTCTGCCCC
This sequence comes from Candidatus Cloacimonadota bacterium, assembly GCA_036584515.1. Classification (GTDB taxonomy): domain Bacteria; phylum Cloacimonadota; class Cloacimonadia; order Cloacimonadales; family Cloacimonadaceae; genus PHBP01. The sequence continues at coordinate 5,979 of JAZHDE010000013.1, forward strand.
AGAAGTCTGCGTTTCCGACTTGGTCGTTTACGCTGTTGAAGGCTTCAATGCTATCAAACTTGAATCTAACGGTGTAGATTACATTGGGTCCGTTGCGCTTGATGCTATAATCCTGCAAGTGTATTCCATTAAGCTCCGCTTTTTTGAGAATCTCATCCGGGTTCTCACTGGTGGAACGATGGATTAGTACAAGCTTTGCCTTCCCGCTACCATCACGATTGAGCCACAGCTCTTCGTCGTAATGGACACAGCCAAAGAGGGTTAAAAGCAATACTGCCAGCAGAATGAAGCGTTTCATTACCATTTATCCTATATTCTTTTTAGACTTTGTAGCATAAGAAAACGCAATCGTTTTTTTGGCAAGGAAAATATTGGTCACGGGTTCCCTGTCCTTGTTCTGATCTGGGGATCATCTGTTTTGGTGAGATTAGCACTCGGCTAGGTGCATAATTCTCGAATCCTGTTGGGTAATCTAGGATTTCAGTATATTATGTGACTATAGGGAACGATTTGTGCACAATAAAAGTGGTACTATGAATACATTTCAGTCTCTGCTGCTGATTTGCCTTTTGTGCTGTGTAACAGCCATTGGGGCAGTAGTGTATGAAGTGGGGAGTATGAGGGGCTTTTTATACGGGTCGGAACCGGACTGTGAGTATGATAACTGGCTTAGCCATGTATCTGAAGGCTTGGCCAATCCCGGCTTAAATGACTATGCTCCCTGGGACGAACAGAGTCTGTCTTTTGGGGAGTATAGAACGCCTACAAACGATGAATTGCTTGCCTGGCGGCTGGTCACAGATGCTTTTTGTGCAGGTGATATGGCGTTGGTGGATACTCTGTTGATTCGCTATAGTTTTCCATACAAGCAAGTGATCTTTGGCGATCTGGATTCGGGAAGAGAGTATCATATGCTCCGGGAAAACCTTAACGATGATCTGGATGAGAACTACTCGACGGAGACTTGGGATGATCAGGTGGGCAGTTTTGACTATGGCTGGGGGCTTTATATACGTGACCCGGGATCATATCGTAATGTTCTGGTGAACTGCCCCCATCCCAAGGATGACTTTCCTTCGGTTATCATGGCTCTGGAAGGCTTTGAGAAGTGGAATGGACGCTACTTCTTCATAGCTGGGGCTGGAAGAGAAGCTTCATATCCCTATGGTTACATGCCAAACAATAACTATTCAGTCAGCGATCCCTCCAGGGTAGAGGAGCATCCATTTAATGAGGCTTATCAGAGTGCTGCTGATCAGATCAGAGAGGAGCAGGGAAGGATGGAGCTCAGTATCCAGATTCACTCCTATGATTGGAATTCTGTACAGTATGAACCTTGCGTTCAGCTCTCTGCCGGGAATGGCAGGAGGTTGCTACAACTGCCAATCAAAGATTATTCACGTAGAAAGATGGATCTGATTCACCAAGCTTCATACATTGTGCATCAAGCGGGAGCAATTGGTGATAACGACCAGGTTCCAGTATACGATTACTACTCTGTTCATCAAGATGTCAGTTTTCCCATAATCTATCAGAAGGATGGATACGAACTGTACATAAGCCAGAACGATTCATATCCCGGTTATCAGCACAATAGGCAGATGCAGTATTCCATGCCCGACAATCTCTTGGATGTGGAATCTCCCTTTTTTCATGTGGAAATGGATGAGCTACCTTTGTGTTATGATCAAACGGAAGAAAGTTACTTTTGGTTCTATGGTTGGGATAGTGAGACTGATTCATGGGACATCCAGCAGCGCTGGAGCAGATTCAGAGAGTTCTATATGCGCTGGATAGATGATCTGGCAGTAGTTCTGGATAATATGAATCCTCTGAATGATTATGAACTGCCATCCAATCCCACGGGACTAAGAACAGATTCTTCCGGTGTAATTGAGTGGGACCGATCATATAGTTATGATTTTGATAGCTATGAGGTTTTTCTGCGATACACAAGTCTCAGCGGTAGTCAGGTTCAGATGACTTTTGATAGAGAGTCTGAGCCTTGGCTGGCTTATCAAAGTCAAAAGTATCTTCGTATTGATAATTATCTGATTCTATCCAACAAGCCTGTAACCATCAGAATCAGGGCTCGGGATAAAAGTGGTAACTGCTCGGCATTTAGCAATACCTTACTAATCTCGAAAACGGATCCGCACGCTGTAACAAGTCTGTCCTCGACAAGCTTGGGTAGCAGTATAAATATTCAATGGCTTGCTTCCGATGATAGTGGCCCGGTAACTCTTGGATGGAATGTGTACCGAAGTCTTGATGGGTTCGAATATAATCTCTATTCCAGCTATATAACAGATCCAGCTCTGGTTGTAGTCTCTCCAAGCTCCGGTTTCTATAACGATACAGCGGTGGTATCCGGGCAGATATACTGGTATCGGATTAGCAGGGTTTTTGAGAACGGGATGGAGTTGATATCTCAAGAAAGCACATCGATAGCGCTAACCCACTCTCATGTTCTGGAGTTTAGTAGTTCGGACTATGCTCTCTCCAGAGAATGGTTTTTCTCGCATCAAGTTGGAGCGCGAGATTATTACAACTCGAATTATGACCAGTATACAATAGTGCAACCCTTTGGTCAGAACTTTGCTTTTGTGTCAGACTTGGAGAACCTCTCA
>JAZHDE010000014.1:0-8545 GCA_036584515.1 Candidatus Cloacimonadota bacterium
GAGTGAAGACGTTTTTGTACTCCGTCACAAATTCCAGACCGCCGTCGATAGTAGTCTGATTCTCGCGTTCCTCTGGAATAGCGGAGATCAGAACATCGCGGTTGAGGTTCTGCCTGAAAGCAGCACCGAAACGTGAGCTGAGAGCCTCGTTGCCCCTTTCCAGCCAGTTACGAGTGATACCCGCTGATTCTGTGAACTTCATTGGGTTTACAATACGAGTCAGGCTGGGATCAGTCAGATCCAGAAACTGGCTTTCGATCCGTAAACCAACGAAGGGATTGACGTAGGTTTGCATAGTCATCTTCAGTAGAGATTCTGCATCGATGTTATCTGTGGATTTGACTGGCTTTGACCAGTAGTTATCCCCTTGAGCATCTGTCTCCTGCTGGTGGGTCTGACCAAAGGCGAGTTTCAGGGTATTGATATTGAAGAAAAGCGGGTTGAGCTGCTTCTCAGCACTCATGTTTGAACCAGCAGTCCAGGTAATTGCTCCCTTTTCGGTTCCTGCCCAGCTATTGCTGTAAGCATTTTGGGTTACGTTGAAATTGAAGGTTCCGGTAAGATTCCAATCCTGCGCCCAGAGCTGCTGCCCCAGCAACAATATGCAAAGCACTAGTAGAATTTGACTCTGTTTCATGACATACTCCTCTTTACTTTTTTCTTATATAGTAGCCCAATAGCGGCTTAATCCAAGTTTCATCTTCTCCGGTGGATACTTTTGGTAAAACATTTGCGGGACCAAGTACGCTTCTTTAGCTCGCCTGCGTGAGATAGATAGTAGCAGTTCGGGCTTGACAAAGAGCCTCCTAAAACAGATCTTGTCTGCAGCAATACTAAATGAGGATTACATGAAACAACTGATCTGGTCTTGGAATGTAAACGGTCTGCGGGCTGTGATGAATAAGGACTTTATCGCCACTATCAAAGCCAGTGGCGCAGATATCATAGGCCTGCAGGAGACTAAGCTGCAGGAGCATCAGATACCACCGGAAATGGCGGAATTGAGCGAGTATCACCAGTATTGGAGCCATGCTGAACGCAAGGGTTACTCCGGCACCTGCCTGCTATCCAAAACCGAGCCACTCAAAGTGGAATATGGACTGGGAGTGGCAGAATTTGATAACGAAGGCAGGATAATCATCGCAGAATACCAGAAGTTCATCCTCTTTGCCATCTATTTCCCGAATGGTGCACAAAGTGATCAGCGGTTGGATTATAAGCTACGTTTCTACGATCGCTTTCTGGAAGTGATGGAAGAAAAACGCGCCACCGGAAAGCTGGTGCTGGTGAGCGGAGATGTCAATACCGCCCATCACCCCATAGACCTTTCCAATCCCAAGGAAAACGAGAAGATCTCCGGCTTCCTGCCCATTGAAAGAGCTTGGCTGGATAAGATTGTAGAGCTGGGGTGGATAGATAGCTTCCGGCACTTCAATCAAAGCCCGGAAGAATACACTTGGTGGAGCTACCGTACCGCTGCCCGTAACCGGAACGTGGGCTGGAGAATAGACTATTTCTTCCTGAACCGGGAGGAGCTTCCCCGCCTGATCTCAGCTGGGATCCGCCAGGATGTCCTGGGCTCGGACCACTGTCCCGTCTTTGTCGAGGTAAACGTTTAGGAATCTGAAATTAGCAGAGAGTTTACACCGCGAAGCAGCTTCCCTTCTAACTTCTAACTTCTAACTTCTAACTACGCAGCACCGACTTGATCCAGAGCGGGATCATAATCTCATGATGTCCAATGAAGTAATAGCCCTTGCCACCAGTCTCGACAGGGCGCTTACAGACGTTTTCCCAAGCCCGGTACTGCATATTCATGTCGAATACAGCGGTGGTGAAGTTCTTCAGCTTTCCGCTGATGTTCCGCGCCACAGTAAGGGCTTTCAGAAATACCTCCGGGATAATCACTGCAGAGCCCAGATCCACAAAGACTCCCCCCTCATCCAAGCCTAAAAGCCGGTTGCAGAGGATTCTGAAATCCCGGTGAGAGCAGTCTCCAATAGCCTTGCCATCAGCACAAGGTGTTTGATGTATTATATCGGTACCTATACCAACGTGAACCGTTACTGGAATATTGTGTTTGTAAGCCATTGCCAGAAGAGAGTGTTCCGGATGCTCTGCTTTTTCCAGAAGGTGTTTACCCAGAGCCTCTCCCAAGCCCAGTTCTTCTTTGCTGGCCTGAGTTATGATCGAATTGATCCCGTAGGTGGTTTCAAAGACCATGCCAAAGCTGCCATCGGCCAAGGCTTTGGATACATCCTCAGAGGTTTTCCCAAACATTGCCAGCTCAAAGTCGTGGATCATTACAGAGCCATTGACGGCAAACGAGTCCACTGCACCCTGTTCCATCAATTCCACCAGAAGCGGAGTAAGCCCACATTTGATCACATGTCCGCCCAAGCCTATGATGATGGGTTTAGCTTCCTCTCTGGCTGCTCGACAAGCCTCCACAAAGGCCTTGAAGTCCGAGGCTTTCAGAATGTCTGGCAAGCAATCCAACAAAGCTGAGGTATCGACTGTTCCACGCTTGGCAAAGGCTGAAGCTTCCACCTTACTGGGGCGGTCTTTAATGGAATAAACATTGATTTCAGATAGGTCTATCTCTTTGTAGCGGCTCATTAATTGACTCCCGGTTTTCCTAAATAGCGGTCTCGCTCGCTGAAGATGCAGCCGCAGTATTGCTGCCTGTACATTCCTGCCGCTTTGGAGAGCTCAATCCCCTTTTGCCAAAGGCTCCTGAAATCCTCATAGTAGAACTCCACCCCATGCTTTGCTGCCATTTCTTCAGCTATCGTACAGATAAGTGAGTGATTCTGATAACGGCTGTAGAGCAGAGTGCTGGAAAAAGCGTCAAAGCCTTCTTCAGCAGCGGTCTTTGCCACAGCCTCAAGACGATGCCGATAGCAGAATTCGCAGCGTTCGGATATCTTACCATCAATGGCCAGGATAAACTCATCTATCCCATATTGATCCCGGACTATCAGCGGCATATTCTCTTTTTGGGCAAAGTCTTGCAGAGTCTCCAACCGTTTCTTGTACTCAGTATAGGGGTGTATATTGAGATTAAACCAGAAACCGGTAATTTGCATACCGGTTTCTTTCAATTTGTAATATGGTGCGATCAGGCAAGGTGCACAACAGGTGTGCATCAAGAGCTTAGGAGCGGACATAATGTGGCATTTCCTCCGGGAGAACCAGAGACATCTCCACCAAGCCGGCAATCTCCCCGTCTTGGTACCAGGCTTGCTGATAGATCAGCTTCTTCTGGCCATTCTTCTCGATGGTGTAGGCATTGGCTTTACCAGTGGCCAGCAGTTCACGAATCTTGTCCTGACTGGATGGCTTGTGGCAATCGTAAAGGCTGGTGCCGATCAGTTCGGCTCCGCCGTGGGAAGCGAAGGTATTACAGGATTTGGCATTCATTTCTGTGATGATACCGTTCTTATCGCAGACGGTAATCGCCACGTCAAAGTCCTTGATCCACTCGTACATTTAGAATTCCTTGAGCAGATTGGCAGCCACGATTCCGCGTTGAATCTGATTGGTTCCCTCGTAAATCTGCAGGATCTTGGCATCACGCATCATCTTTTCCACAGGATACTCTTTCATATAGCCATATCCACCCAAAATCTGCACGGCATCAGTGGTGACCTTCATGGCAACATCGGAAGCGAAGTATTTGCACATAGCGCTTTCCTTGGAGTAGTTCTTAGCACCGCTATCTACCATTCTGGCGGTCTGCATCACCAAAGCCCGGGCTGCCTCGATCTGAGTGGCCATATCTGCCAGGATAAATTGAACTGCCTGGAAGCTGGAGATGGGCTTGCCAAATTGCTCACGTTCCTTGGAATACTTGATTGCAGCCTCAAAAGCTCCGCGTGCCACACCAACAGCCTGAGCGCCTACCATGGGACGGGATTTGTCAAAAACCTTCATGGCAGTGATAAAACCTGTGCCTTCGCGGCCTAACATGTTCTCTGCCGGAACCTTGCAATCTTCAAAGATCAGTTCACGGGTGCTATTCGCACGGATACCCATCTTGTTCTCTTTTTTTCCAAAGCTAAAGCCTGGGGTGCCTTTTTCGACTACGAAGACAGAACAACCACGAGCGCCTTTGGCAGGATCGGTCATGGCAAAAATGGTATAAATCTCAGCTTCTCCGCCATTGGAAATCCACTGTTTAGTGCCATTTAGCACGTAGTGATCTCCCTCTTTACGGGCAGTGGTAGCCATACCACCCACGTCACTGCCGGCTCCGGCTTCGGTGAGTCCAAAGGCAGCCAAACGCTTGCCCGTGGCTATCTGAGAGAGGTATTTCTGCTTCTGCTCTTCACTACCGGCAATCAGGATGGGATACATACCCAGACCGGTCACACCAAAAGCCAGGGAAATCCCCATATCCACAGCGCAAAGCTCTTCTGTCACAATAGCCAGATCTACTACTTTACCGCTGATTCCGCCGTATTCCTCTGGGATTAGAACGGCAAAGAGATCACTTTGAGCCATGATCTCCACGATATCCCAGGGAAAGGTTCCCTCTACATCGTATTCTTCACGCAAGGGCAGCATCTTTTCCTGGGCAATCTTGCGGGCTATTTCCTGCATCTCCAATTGATCTTCTGTAAGGAAGTATTCCATTTTATCTCCTGATAGTCATAATTTTAGCTGTAAAAGTAAGCTTACTGAACAGGCATTTGATGTCAAGAGCAAAAAAATCTTTCCAGCCCATGCACATAGATTAACGGGCAGACACTATGGTCTGCCCGATATTATTTAGAAGAACATGTTTACTTGAGTATTACCATCTTGCTGGATGAGCGATAGTTTGAACTGCGCATCACGATGTAGTAGACTCCGCTGGAGACGAATTCTCCCCTCTCGCTTATCCCATCCCAGACTTGGGTATAGTGTCCAGAACTGGCATGATTATTGCTGAAGCTGCGGATAATTTGCCCGCGGCTATTGTATATATCCAGACGTACCTGATCAGGTCCGGCTAAGCTATAACGAATGTTGGTTACTGGGTTGAAGGGATTGGGGTAAACACCATTAAGTTGATCCACTGCATCAATCTCAGGTGTAGAGGGTTCATCACCCCCGCTGAAGTTGATGGATATGGGGCCAAAGAACTGGCTTGATCCACCGAGATCCATGCTCTGCAACCAGTAGTAGATTTGTCCGGGAGTGGCATCAGCATCGATGTAGCTATAGGTCTGTCCCTCTGAGCTGTTAAATGCCTCTATCAAGCTGCTGATCTTGAGTGCATCTTCCAATACCGAAGTTGTACTACGAAACACGAAATAGCCCATTGTACTAGTCTCAGACGCTGTGGCCCATACAAGCTTCACCATGTTTTGGGCTGTCAGCACTGCTGTAAAGGAAGTTAGCTCAACGGGCAGAGTTGCATCAGTAGGGGTTATAAGCACTGGAACTTCGACCTTTGCATCAAATGGAACATCTGTAAAGAGTGCAACCTGAGGATGCGTGCAAGGATAAGGACTGGCTTGATGCCATTCCCCACTGTAATACGCAATTACATACCAAGTTCCCTCCGGAACTACCACTCTCAGATCCGTCACTTCGTTTCCGGAAAACTGCATTACGACGGCATCATCTGCAGCATTGAGGCCTGGAGGTGGTGCTGGGATGTCTTCCGGATTGATAAAGGATCCCGTTAGTTGAACGCCTGGGTCCCCAAGAAACTCAAAGCCACTTGGCTCTACTCTGTGATAAGTTCCGATGAAATGCAAGAACCTATCACTGCTGAGATCTGTGATGATGTTTGGATCGCTGAGCTCGTCCAGTTCCCAGGAATAATCCGGAAAAGATACTGTGATTGTGGCATCAGCACCTTCATCCAAGTTCAGTTCATAAGGTGTGACAGGATATTCTATTGCATCAACCCAGATTTGTGCTCCCGATGGGGTCGATTGAACAAAAACCGAGTGCTGGACAGGTCCACCCCAGGTGAAGCTCCAAGTGTCGCTGGACACATTACCCAGGGGACTTACGTTGATCACCTTCCAATAGTAGGATTGTCCTTCATCTAATTCTCCACCATAGGTGTAATCAGTCCCTATTCTCATCTCACCATTTACCAAGTTCCAGTTACCATCAGCAGAACCCATATAGAATAGATAATGGCTTGCTCCTGCTACTCCAGACCAGTTAAAGACCTTGGAATGAATGTCCACAGCAGCATCAGCAGGGCTGGGATCGGTGGGTTTCCCATCCTGAGTGGTAAATGTCCAATAATCCGGAACTGATGCCATACCTGAAGCATTGGCGGGAACGCTTACCCAATAGTATGTGGTATTGTAATTCAGCATACCTGGATTGAATGAAGTGCTTGTCACTCGTGCACCGCTGGCAAAGTTTGGAATAGTCTCAAGAAGGTAGTATCTGCCAACAGTCCCTTCCTGATCATCCCAAGAACCATCGGCAGTGAAGTTTATCACTCCATAATACTGTCCGGTTCCGGAGCCGTCATTGGGTTCACCTGTTCCCCACTTGGTAAAGGACCAAGGCTCACCATTTGCATTTTTCCAAAGGCTTGGTGTGACTCTGTCGTTTCCGGCAAACCAGCGGGAATATGCATCTCCAGTGCCTGCTTCCTTGAGATGGTCATGCTCTCTGAGACTGCCAATTGTAGCTATGTATCCACCCTTTTGAGCTGCAGATGCCTCAGCTTGACACCAAGTGACCAGGGCATCTGAACTACGGTAATAATGATGTCCATTAAGGACTCCTCTGTCCACAAAGCCAGTGGCATCAGTCAAGCCATTGTTCGTTCCAAAATAGAAGTAGTACTCGGTAGGATCACCGGCTGGAGCAGTCCAACTTGGTGTGATTGTCACAGGAACGTTGACTGATCCATTGGCGGGAGTCATGAGGGTTATGGGTTCGGGAACCATCCCGGCAGGACCGGTTGTGAAGCTGTATGCTCCCTGTACCCAAGGTCTGCCATAGTTGTTATGAGGTATCACAACCCAGTTGTAGGTAGTGTTTGGTTCCAGATTGATATCTTGGAACTGATACTGGACACCTTGAGTTACATAGCCATCCAGCACGGAGCCGGGATACTCGATCATATATGGTATACTTTCAGCAGTAGAACGGTCGTTCCATGTGCCATTGGCATACACCTCAATGCCGTCTTCGGTGGAACCATTGGGCTCACTTGTATCCCAGTTTGTGAAGGTGAGAGCTTCGCCACTCAGCCAGTGCAGTTCTCCTTCGGTACCCGTGTCATGCATACCTATCCACATCCTATCTGCAGGGATAATGCTGTTCTCCTCCATGCAATCGATGGTCATTAGATAGGACTGGCGATTGAAACAATTGTCTCTGGCAGTGGTCCAGTTTGAAGACACAGCTGATTTATAATAGGAATGACCGTTATAAATGCCCACCAGTGTATTGTTGTATGGATCAGGGTTGCTGATGCTTTTCCAGACATATAGTTTGTAGTATGTTGCTCCAGAGGCTTGATTCCACACTAGCACAGGATTGAGAGCCACATTTGTGGCACCAGAGGCGGGGGAACTGATAGTAGTAGAAGCCGGAGCAGTCCCTGTTCCTATAGTAGTAAAAGAATACACAGATGCAGAGGCATTACCGTCCGCGTTGAAGGGTTTTACAGACCAGTAGTAGGTACTATTGGGTTTTAACACGGTGGAAAGATCCCAATAGCGGGTCCCGGTGATCTCTCCATTCAAGAGATAGCCATCCAGTTCCAGATAGTAATACAAGGATTGGCTTCCTTCCAGATCGTTCCAGGATCCAGAACTAGTCACCTCAGTATAATCCTCTCCACTTCCCGCATTGTTTGGTTCTCCGCTGTTCCATTTTGTCCAGGAATAAGGTCTACCGTTTTCCCATAGAAAACTACCCTCTGTTGTAGCATCGCTGAGCCCTATCCAAAAGCTTTCTGAAGACAGGTTACTGCGGAGCAGGCTGTTGATTTGATCATTGAAAGAAGCTGCCAACACTCCCCCTGCTGCCAAGCAGGCTTCCCTGGCAGATGTGTAGTTTGCTCTTGAATTGGAAAGATAATATCTCTTTCCATACATTTCGAACTTGAAAGTGAATCCAGCAGGATCAAGATCTTTCTCCCAAAGCCAGACCTTGTAGCCATGAGGCATGACCCCAGAAGTATTGATGAAATCCCAGGATAGCCGAGCTTGAGTTCTTGGGACACCCGTAGAACCATTGGATGGGTTAGGATTTGAAACAGGATCGGGTACAGCCGCCTCAAGCGGGCTGGACACCATAACAATCACGATAAAGAGCAGCACAAGTAGGCGAGCTATCTTGCCATTCATAATAGTACTCCTGAGTAGTAGTGGTATCGTTTAACAGCCAAGTCTTTGAGTCCGCTTCCATAGCGGATCTTCTACCAAAACCAAAGAGAGATAAGACCAGTGGACTCCCCTTCCTCTCAGCTCAAGATCTCTCAGGAAAACTGTGTGTCCCAACTCTTAATCCAGGCAGCTCAAAACCTTTATCAAGATTGCATACAACTAATACACACCTGTTGTATATG
>JAZHDE010000015.1:0-8562 GCA_036584515.1 Candidatus Cloacimonadota bacterium
GAAGTGACGCGTGACCAGAGTAGAAGCGACATCTTGTCGCTTTTTAGAAGTGACGCGTGACAAGAGTAGAAGCGACATCCTGTCGCTTTTTGGAAGTGACGAGTGACAAGAGCCGCGCTAAATCTCTAGATCTTCTCCGCTTTGGCTGCCTTCTTTGCCAGGTTTTCTTCGCGTTCTTTACGATGATAGATCAGGTGCAGTTCAAAGCCAACGAAGGCCAGAAAGAGTCCGGCGAGGGCTTCGATGCCCACCCATCCGCTGAGGCCAAAGCCGTCCCAGATCAATAGCAGAGCCAGAGCGATGGTGGGAAATTCCACGGCTGCGATGTAGTATTTGTGCATTGTATCTCCTTGTGGTGAATAGTGAAGAGTTAATGGTTAATGGTGAGCTTGCCTCTGAGAGGCATTGGAGACGTGGACGTCTCCAACCCAGAACTAACCGGCGTCATCTGTGTTCTATTTTATCAGTTAAATCAGGTAGATCAGATTATCTGTGTTCTATTCTGTATAGTGGACACCTCATCTTGAAGTGTTTATTCATAAAAGCGACAAGATGTCGCTTCTACTCTATTCACCATTAACTGAATTCCAGATTTATTGTGATCGGTCCGTCGTTGAGCAGAGAGACCTGCATATCGGCGGCGAAGATCCCGGTCTCCACCTGCAGTCCGGTTTCCCGGCATTGTTTCACGAATTCGTTGTATAGCTCCATGGCTAGCTGAGGTTCTGCCGCCTGAGTAAAATCCGGGCGTCTTCCCCGGCTGCAATTGGCATAAAGCGTGAATTGTGAGATCACCAGCAGGCTTCCGCCGATATCCAGCAGGGAGAGATTGAGCTTGCCATTGTCATCGGCAAAGATCCGGAGCTGGGTGAGCTTGGAGATGGCTTTGGGGATCAGCTCTGCGTTATCTCCGGCGGTAAAGCCCACCAATATAAGCAACCCGGGGCCTATTTGCCCCACGGCTTTCCCTTCCACCTCCACTTTGGCGTGGAGGACTCTCTGCAGGACAAGGCGCATGGTTTAATCTATTCGGAAGGAATGAACGTCCCAGGCTCCGGCATCATCGATCCAGATTGAACCTTCCGGGAATTGCGGGATCAGGATGGCGATCCTGCCGAAGGCGGCTGTTTCACGGATGAATCCGGCGCTGATGTGACAGGATTGCCACTCATCGGTGGTGACCAGCGTGCTTTTAAAGCGGTTGGTGGTCTTACCGGTATTGGTAAAGGTGAGGAATCTCAGAGTGATCTTCTCTCCCCGGGGCAGGCTGGAACGGCTTTTGATCCGGAGGTAATAACCTCCATAACGGCGAACTCTGAAGGCATCCGAGACAATCATCACAGCCCCTTCTGAGGCATCGATCCGGAGGCTGTTTTCACCTTCCACAGTTGTCTCATAATCCACTTGGATATTCTCCGGCAGGCGGCGATCCACGTTCATGGCAGACCATCCTTCCGGCAGCATGCCGCTTGTGGCGGTGGAGGCTTCCAGGCCGGGATTGGCCAGGAGATTGGGCTGCCCCACCGTGTCCTTCTCAAAGAAGATCAGGCTGGACTGCACAAGGCAAGAGCTCAATAGTAGCAAGCTCAGAAGGGCGACAAGCCCGATGTTCCGTTTTCTCATTTCATAAATCCCCGTTCATTCATATATTTCAGGATCACTCCCACTGCGATCGTATTGATCAGCAGGTTGGAGCCTCCGTAGCTGATAAAGGGTAAAGGAATACCGGTTGCAGGAACCAAGCCAATATTCATGCCGATGTTGATAAAGCTTTGCAGCATCAGATAAGCCATAATGCCGGCGGAGGCAATACGGCGTTCCCGCACTTTGAGTTCGATGGTGGTTACGCTGATGCGCCAGAAGAAGTAAAAGAACGCCAGGAGCAGGGCGAGACTTCCCAAAAAGCCAAATTCCTCTCCGATCACACTGAAGATGAAATCCGTGTGATGCTCCGGCAGGAAGTTCATATTCTTCTGAGTTCCCGCCAGCCAGCCTTTGCCGGTCAGGGCTCCGCTGCCCACCGCAATCTTGGCCTGGATAATCTGATATCCGGCTCCCAAAGGATCACGCATGGGATCCATGAAAGTGAGAATGCGGTTCTGCTGGTAGTCTTTGAGGCCATTCCAAAAGAGCGGCATAATCATGGCAATAAAGGTGTTGCCGATGCTTGCCACAGTGATGGTGACCCAGGAGAGATGGAAGCGGATCAGAATAAAAATCAGGATCAGGAGCCAGACAATCATCGCAGGCCACCAGAAGGAGCTCACAATGCTCACCACCGGACTGATCATCAGAACGATGTAAAACAGAGGCAGATCCGCAGCAATCAGCATAGCCAGCAGACTGGCCCAGAAGACCAGAGTGGTGCCAAAATCCGGCTCGATAATAATCAATAGCACCGGCACCAGAGTGATGACAAAGCCATAGAGAAGCTGCTTGCCTTCCGTGAGGTGATCCTTGGAGATAACTCTGGAGACCACCAGGATTGTGAGTAGCTTGGCGCTTTCTGAAGGTTGCAGGTTGATTCCGCCAAAGGCAAACCAGCGGTGAGAGCCGTTCACTGCAGGCGTGAAGAGCACCAAAACCAGCGCAAAAAGATTCAGAATAAAGAGCGGCACCACCGCCAGCTCAAAGATCGGCATGGGAAGCCGGATCAGAGCCGCAACTGCCAGAATGGCGAGCGTGGCAAAGATAATCTGTTTCCACCAGTGGTTTTGGGTGCTGATCCGCTCTCCGATCTTGGTGGTGGAAGCGGAAAAGATCGAGACGCAGCCAAAGACAATCAGGATCAAGAGAGCTGTCAGCAGGCGGAAGTCAAACTTCTTGCGGTTAATCACTATCCACCTCGGGCAAGGTTTCCGGCAAAGTGGCTTCCGCTTCTGGATTTGGCACTTCTTCCTCGGTGACATCCTGGCTTTCTCCCAAGTTGCTGGGAACGGGTATCTGCTGACGGATCATGTCGCGGTTACCGAGGTAGTAGTTAAACAAATTCCGCGCCACAGGGGCACAGACAGCTCCTCCTCCGCCGGCATTTTCGGCAAAGACGCAGACTACTATCTCGGGACGCTCTGTCACCAGATATCCGGCATACCAGGCGTGAGTGGTGCGTCCCATGGAGTTTTCCGCACTGCCCGTCTTACCATAGATGGTGGCGCCATTTACCTTGGAATTGGCTCCTGTGCCGCCGGGAGCATTGACCACTGCCCAAAGTCCTTCCTGGATGATGGCAAGATTGGTTGCGGAGATCGGCAGGCGGGTGCGTTGCACACCTTGCACCTGTTCCCGGGTCAGCTTGCCTCTGCCCACGCTTTGACGCAGGAGATGGGGCTGAGTCCAGACTCCGTTATTGGCAATAGCATTGTAAAAAGCAGCTATCTGCATCGGTGTGGTGAGCACTTCACCCTGTCCGATGGAGAGATTCACTTTGTGCCCCTGAACGTTGATATTGCGTCCCAGTTTCTTCTGATACCATTCCAAAGTGGGGAAGAAACCCCTTCTTTCATTGGGCAGATCGATTCCAGTGGGCACACTGAGGTGATTCTGCGCTGCGTAGCGGGCAAAATCATCCAGCTTGATTCTGAGAGACAGATCGTAAAAATAGACGTCGCAGGAGTGCTTCAGAGCATCTATCACATTGGTGCTGCCGTGGCCGCCGGCGCTCCAGCACCGGAAGAAGCGGGAGCCTATCTTCATGCCGCCGATGCAGGGTGCCAACCTCGTGTCTCGATTGACGATTCCCAGCTCCAGCCCTATCTCTGAGGTAAGCGGCTTGTAAACCGAACCGGGAGGATAGGCGGCATGGATCACGCGGTCCAGCATGGGCTTCTCGGGAGAATTCAGCTCTGCCCAGACCTCTGGGGAGATGCGCTGCATAAAGAGATTGGGATCGTAGACGGGACGGCTCACGTAGGCCAGCACGCCGCCGGTCTTGGCATCCAGCACCACAATGGCGCCCTTGCGTCCGGAGGGGAAGGCTTCTTCTGCTGCCTTCTGCAGATCGTTGTCTATTGTCAGGATCAGGCTGAGGCCATTGAGCGGTTCGATGGAGCCTTCATTGCGAAAGAGATCCAGGCTTCTGCCCTGAGCGTCCACCTGCACAATCTCGCGTCCATCCTGACCTCGCAGCAGCACTTCATAATAGCTTTCCAGGCCGGTCTTGCCGATATAGCTGTTGATGGAGTAATCTTCTTCTTTGTAGCGCGTGTATTCTTCCTGGTTAATGCGTCCCACGTAGCCGGTGTAATGATTTGGGTAGAGATAACTGCGGGTGGTGCCAATGCGGAAACTGAGCTCCGGAAAGCGGTTCATCTGTTCAGAAAGCACCAGCACTTTCTCATATTCCAGGTTATCTGCCAGAAGGATCTCTTCGTAGGTTTTAAAGCGTTGGGCAAAGACGAGCTGATTGAGTTCTGCTTCCGTGATCTGGAAATTGGCAGTCAGGAAACTCACCAGAGCTCTGAGGTTATTGATCTTCCCGGAGGTGAGATAGAGGTTGTGAGAAGGGATGTTGATCGCAATGGGGCGGTATTTGCTATCGTAAATCTCTCCCCGGGTGGCAGCTACTCTGCGGATGCGCACAAAGTTCAGCTCTGCTGCCTGTTTATAGTATTCTCCTTTGATGACCTGCAGACGAAACAGAGAGATCGTCAGAGCCAGAAACAGCAGGCCCAAAACGATCCGAAAGACGTATACGGGGCTAGATTTTATCATGCCGATACTGCAGTTCTAGCCTGGAAAGGAAGGTCATCAGCCAAAATACTGCCATGCTGAAGACAAGGTTGTAGGCAAAACTGATCATGATCAGGTTCAAGAGCTTGCCATCAAAGCCAAAGCTCAGACCCATGATCAGATAACTTATCAGGGTGTAAACCAGATTCCCAATGCTCAAAGTGAGCATCCTGGCCGTTACACTATCGATCTCAAAGGGCTTGCGAAACAGATCCACCAAGACGCACAACAGCACAAAGACCAGAGCGTTCATGCCAAAAGTGCCGGGCAAAGTGGCATCATACATCAGCCCGATCAGAAAGGAACTCACACAGGCAATGTTCAAAGGCCGGCTCCAGATATTGTAGATCAACCAGGCCAGAAGGATATTGGGGATCACCTGGGCAATTGCCACTGCAGGCATAACCAGAAGCTGGACATAGAGAAAGACCAGCCCCAGGAGAAAGGCCCAGAGATACTTCAGCAGCATCTAATCCGCCCGGCGCACCAAGCAGAGAGGCGTGAGCTCATCACCCTGTCCCTGAGGATTATCTTTCATGGCTTGCTCGATGAAGTGCTTTGCCACTCCCTTGCTGCCACCGATCATCCAACTGCCGCCGATGTCGTTAATATCCATCACGGCAAATTCATAGCCAAATTCATCTGCCAATTCCTGAGCAACCTTCCCGGGATTCAGAGGTCCCTTGATCACTGTGTGGTTATAGGGCGGCACCGGGGAGGTTTCGGCAGCATCTATCAAGGCAGCTTGCATCCCCGCCACGCGATAAAAGATTCCTTTGATGCCAAAGAGCTTGCCCACTGCACCACAGAGAGCTGCAAAGACTATTCTGACGCCGCCACATTCATCGATGGCACACTGCATGCTGGCTGGAGCCCGGAGCCCTATCCCATAGGGAACTTTGGCCACAAAGCGCCACATAAACCTGGCCAGAGGGCCTATTTTGAGCTCCGAGACCGGGATGGCGCGGCCTTGAGTGATCGCCAGAGGGCTTTCACTGATGGTGACAATATCTCCGGCTTTGGCCAGAGGCAGAACATAATCCCTCACGATCTGGCTCATGGTGTCCTGAGGTGTGAGAATGCTGGTCTTCACCGGAATGCGTTCAAAGCGCTTGCCGGAGACTTCGATGATGGGGTTAAAAACTTTTGCCATTTATCTATCAGTTCCTTCTATTGGGTTCTTTAGTATGAAGACGTGCTCCAGATTCTCCACCAGTGAAAAGGGATTCAGTTCCGCACTGATGAAGAGATTGTCCTGAGATTCTCTGAGCCGGGAGATCTTGCCCACCGGATAGCCTTTGGGAAAGAGCCGGGAGAGGTTTGAGCTCACGATCGTATCTCCGGCGCTGATCTCGGAGCCGAGCTTGATCAGGTTCATGGAAATAGTGCCGGTGATATCTGCATTTAAGATGCCCTGCACAGTGGCAGCCTTGTTCATCACGGGAAGCTGAAAATCAGGATTTGAGAAAGGTAATATCACACAGTAAGTATCTGTGACACTTATCACTTTGCCCACAATGCCACCGGAAGAGATCACCGGATCGTCCACCCCAATGCCGGATCGTTTACCTTTGTTCACGATCAGGTTTCTCTGCTGAAACTGCCCCGAATAGCCGATCACTTCTGCCACCACAAAGTCCCGGGCTCCGGTTTCGAAGCCGATCTGCACAGAATTGAGCAGCAGCTTGAGCTCATTCTGCAAAGCCAGGTTTTCTAGGCGATACTCTGCCATTTCCTTTTGCAGGGAGTTGATCTCTACCCGCATTTCCTGATTGGATTGGACCATACGAAGGGAGTGCATCAGAGGGAAAAAGATGGTTCTTCCGAAGAAGTTTGCTTTGACAGCTCTGCTATCAGCCCCTCCGATCAGCATGACCAGAGCCAAAAGTATCAGGATCCCGGGTATTATATACTGCTTCATCTTAGCAGTTGCTTACCTCTTTAGTCAATAATCTTGTGAGGCTTGCAGCAGCCTCGGGTGGGGGATTGTGCTTAGTCTTCTATTCTTTTGATCAGAACTTCGCGATAGCTATCCACATCGTCCAAAACTGCTCCGGCACCTTTGACCACACACTCCAGGGGATCCGGTACCACGTGCACCGGAAGATCAACCGTGCGACGGATTCTTTCATCCAGACCCTTGAGCATGGCTCCACCACCGGTGAGGAAGATTCCCCGCTCGGCGATATCGGCAGAAAGCTCCGGCGCTGTGCGTTCAAAGAGACGCTTGATGGCATCGATCATGGTGGTAACGGTTTCAGAGAGGGCTTCACGGATTTCTTCTGAAGTGATCTTGATCGTGACGGGATAGCCTGAAACAATGTCCCTGCCGCGAACGTCCATAGTGAGTTCTTGCTTCAGCGGATAGGCTGAGCCGATCTCTTTTTTGATTCTCTCGGCAGTTTGAATACCCACGTGCAGGTTGTTTTTCTTGCGCAGATAGCTGATCACGTCTGTATCCAGCTTGTCTCCGCCCACGCGGATGGAATTGTGTACCACGATGTGGGAAAGGGAGATAACGGCGATCTCGCTGGTGCCGCCACCGATATCCATCACCATGTTTCCACAGGGCTGATCGATGGGCAGGCCGGCTCCGATGGCTGCTGCCACGGGTTCCGAGATCAGATAAACTTCCCTGGCTCCGGCATGCAGAGCGCTGTCCCGAACGGCACGTTTTTCCACTTCCGTGATCCCGGAAGGCACGCAGACTATGATGCGCGGACGCACCAAGAGACGCTTTTTCTGAGCTCTCAGGATCAGGTTCCGCAGCATCAGCTCTGTCACCTGGAAATCTGCAATCACACCATCTTTGAGAGGTTTGATCACGCGGACTTCGTCCGGATTTTTGCCCAGCATTTCCTTTGCCTGTCCACCAATGGCGATGATCTTTTTGCCATCTGATGAAACTGCCACCACGGAGGGTTCGTCAATTACAATGCCGCCATTTTTTTTGTAAACCAGGGTATTGGCGGTGCCGAGATCGATCGCTATGTCGTTAGCCATCATGCCAAAGAAATCAAAAAAAGACATCAAAAAACCTCTCTATATCACTACTTCCGTAGTAAATCACGTTCTAGTTTGTGAACTAAGCCACTATATCACAATAAATTTTCAGTGAGCAGGCTTGTCAAGTTTTTTGAAGAACTGCCCGATTTCTGCTCCCCCAAGCAGAGGTGATTGCAACCTCTTCACAAGGTTGCAGGTTTGGGCGCCAAGTTTGTCCATTATAGGAAACCCCGGCAGGGGTGATATTCCATAGCCAGGGGTATAAACCCCTGGTATGGTTTTAGATAGAGTTAAGTGAAACGATATCAATACCCCCAGCCTTGAAAACAATCGTTTTCAAGGCTGGGGGTATTGATTAGAACAAAGAGTCCATACCAACGGTTTTTTCCCGAGGGGCTTACGCACCCTCGCTATGATCTTTCACCCGCAAGGGGCTTTGTCAGGATGCTGCGCTGCTGACGCGCGTTGGTCTGGGAGATAGAGGCTTTTTTTACCACAGAGGACACAGAGAAAAGCAGAGAAAAGCAGAGAGAAGCAGAGGGGAGAAGGATTTACAATGTACGATTTACAATGTACGATGGGGACGCTTCGCGGGCTTGGGCTGGGAAACAGAGCTTCTTAAATCTTAAAACAGAGGAAAAGAGTAAAAGAGAAATTCACAAGGCGTTATGGAGGATGAAAGCCCTGAAGGGGCGAACATCTGCAAGCGATGGGCGGCAACCCATCGACCCAGGGAATAAGCCCACCAGAGAAAAGCCCTGAAGGGGCGATCATCTGCAAGCGATGGGTGGCAACCCATCGACCAGACCAGCTTACGTTTATCATCAA
>JAZHDE010000016.1:0-8469 GCA_036584515.1 Candidatus Cloacimonadota bacterium
CAGCAGTGCAGCATTAACTATTAACTTCTAAGTCTCTTTTCCTCTTTTCCTCTGTTTTAGAACCAAAAGAACTTTGCTCCTATTTCCCAAAAAGACCCGCGAAGCGTCCCCATTCTAAATTCTCAATTCTCAATTCTCAATTCTCAATTCTCAATTCTCAATTCCGCTATTCTCTGAGCTGAATATACTATTCGTAGCGGCAGAGATAGGCGCTCTGCTGATCCAGAACCAGAGAAAACTTCTGGTCTTTGGCAACGATGAAGGTCTCGCCTTTTCCGTAGGTCTTCCACTCGGTATCGCCGGGTAAGAGAACCTTCATAGCTCCGCTGATCACGGTCATATACTCCACAGTGGAGGTGCCAAAAGTGTATTCTCCGGCTTCCATCACGCCGACTGTGCTGCGTCCTTCGGCATTGTTCAAGCCAATGGACATCACATTGCCTTCAAAGTAAGAATTGGTTGTTAACATCTTATACTCCTTAATGATATATCTTTACTCCTTTTTCCCGGCTCCCGGCATTTATGTAAAGCTCTTTTTATCTTTCACAATGGAATCATTATTGCAATAGTATCATACAGATTTCAGTATCTGGCAAAAGCTTGTTTGTAGCACGTCGGAACGAGGAGACATGACCAGGAAGGAGAGACCATGAATAGAACTCTGTTGGTACTAATACTGTTTTTTGGCTGCCTCTGCCTGTGGGCAGAACCGGTTCCCGAAGGAGCTGTGCGTCATTTTGAGGGTGATTCCCTGAGCGTGGAAAGTCCCGCTGTGGAATTAGCTCCGGAAAGCGATTGGGCCCTGGCTGTCGGAATGGTTCCGCTTTTCACCAAAGTAAATAGCTCGGGAGATAACGCTGGATCATGGCACACCAAAATCTACTTAAGCTATCACTTGCGGCTTTTCCACCGCTTTCCCGGACCCTTTGAGCTGCAGACCGGTCTCAGCCAGCAGAACACTGGTTCCAAAGGTAAATTTTCCCATCCTGAACCCTATGTGTTGAGTTATGTTCTGGATCTGAAGGGGCAAAGCCTCAGAGTTCCTTTGATGCTGAATTGGACCTTCCTGGACAAGCCGCAACAATCCTCATTATACTTTGGTATGGGGGGCTATGTGGATTGGATTTATGATGCCAGGCTGGGTATCAGCCGAAAGTATGTGACTGGAATCGAGACCAGCAGCCGGAATCCCCGGGGCGAGATGGGAGAACAGATCCCCGGTCTGCAGGTTCAGATCGGTAGCAGAGCAGGAACAGGAAGAGTCGAACTGGTTTACTGGACGGATCTGCCGAGCTTTAATCTGGTTGAACGTGGCTCTGAGGAGCTCCGTCGTAATGGCATCTTTCTCTCATACAGCGTGGAGTTTCTGCAGTTCTGAGCTCCTAAAGCGGATACTTACTGTTTTCCCAAGTCTGGAATCTCACAAAGGCTACCACGTCCTTGCCGTCCCAAGAGGGGGCTATGCAATCGATGTTGTTTATCTTTCTGCCTTCCAGAGTGTTCGAGAAGATTGTGGTCTGCACTCCGCTGGTCAAATCCACCTTGATTAGTGATTTATTATACACATAATAGAGGATGTTGGCACTTCGGCAGAGCTGGCTCTCATGCATTAAGGGCAATTGATACCAGGTCATGCTCTGGTTATCCCGGTAGCTTAGATACCCCGAGGAGTAGAAGTAGGAATCAAAACAGAGCATGAATCTGCCGTCCGAGCTTTCAACCACATAGCTCACGTTATCCCTCACCGCTGTGCGGTTGTTTCCCTGCATATCCATCACCATGAGCGTATGGTCGGAAATATAGTAGATCAGCTCGGAATTTATGGATTTCATGGCATAGGTGATGTCGTGGTCGGTAGCGGCATTACCGCTGGAAAGATCTGTATATGTGCCAGAGAGCAAATCTTTGATGATGGGATAGCCCCCGCTGTGACTGGTGGAGTAGATTCCATCACTGCTTTGCAGATAGGTGAGATATCTGCCATCTTTGGAGATAACGGGCCGCACATAGCAATCCCAATCCGCCACAGCATGCAGTTCGGAATGATTGGTTGTCAGATCCAGGCTCCTGATTGAGCCCAGGCTGTTGTGATAGAGCTTGTTACCGTCCGGACTGAGGTCATGTCCGGGAGGGGAGTAATAACTGTAGTGCCCGGTGGGTGTGATGTGGCTCAGCTCCTGTGTTTCAGGATTGTAGATGTGCAGGGAATCGTGGATCAGCAGGACTCTGCCATCCGGGAGACGCTCCACACTCAAAGCCGTGCGGGAGATCTCCGGATCCGGCAGGAACTCCACCTGTCCCAGAGAATCAACGTGCACTAATCCATTTCTGTAAACCGGTATTAGAACCTCATCATCATTATTGGGCATACAGGCACCCAGAAGCAGGAGAGGCAAGAGCCAGAGCCAGAGCTTCTTCATCACTCTCTCCTCAGAGACCCGAGACTTTATCGGATCGTGAGCTACTTATAAATCTTTGATAGCCGTTGAAGAATACGTGTGCACCGTCTGCCCGGGGACAGATCTGGGTAAGAGATCTGGAATAGTTTGTTTGGTTGTAGAATCCATCCCAGATCAGAGAGTGAATCCCGGTCTCAAGCTCGAGCAGCTTCAGATCTGCCATGCCTTTGTAAGAGCGGGAATAGTAGAGCTTGGGCTCGGTGAGAGAGAAGCTATAGGCATAGACTGCAGGGATAGTGGTAACTTGGTTTGTAAGCCGGTCGTAGAGCTTGAAATCGCCCAGTAAGCCTCCATAACTGCCATTACTGGCCATGTAAAGTGCCATGTAGCGTCTATCCCGGCTGAGGCCTGGAACCAGACTGCGGTCGTGGTAAACATATTCAAGCTCCATGATCCGGGTGGTGTCTGCTGTGCTCACTTCCCAGCTCCAGAAAGCTTTGCTGCTCTTGGCGGAGAGGTCTGTATAGTAATAGTATGTATCTGTCTGACTGATGTAAACGGCATATTCAGCCTTGTGAGGAACCGGGGAATCCTGCCAAACTCCGCTTTGTAAGTCCAGCCGCTTGATCTTTCCATTGCTGAGCGCAGTCAGATAGTTCCCATCTTCCGAGAGTACTGGACAACTGAGGGTATCCGTCGTGGCAGGACTGTGGTCTGTGAGCTCGCTGCCATCAAACTTGAGGCTGTAGATATGGTTGTTTATGGCCACATATAGCCTCTGCTCATTCATGTCCAGATCGTAGTTCACCTTATCGGTCACCTGCAGGTTATCCGGAATGAGCTGTCGCACAATGTTCGAACCCAATGCCCGGCTGTAAACTTTGTTACCAATGTGCAGCACCATAATTTCCGAGATATAGACCGGGTTTCCCCAATTGCTGTTAAAAAGACGGTTGTCTCTGATCCTGAGATCGCTGCCATCAGCATTCACGCTGTTGCTTATGAGTATCGGATCAGGCTCGTAATATTCATCACAAGCACTTAGCAGCAACATGATAACGCAAAACAGCACTGCCAAAACAAGCTTCACTTTCATCATAACCCCCTAAAGTGGTTCATATCGGTTCATGTTGCAGAGCAGTCTGGCAGTAACTTTGTCCCAAAGGTCTTCCAGAATACTGAATCCTGCTTGACTGCTTTGCTTATCCATTATATCAGGCTCTATAGAGTCCTGTTGATAGATATGGGCAATATCTGTTCCATATTCGCAAATAAAAGAGGAATATCTGTATCAACAGAACTAAGTTTGTATGAAGAAGAGGATCTGATGTCTGAAATATTTCTGGAAAAGAGCAGAGGCGGGATTGTGGAGAGTTTGCATCGCGGAGATGCCGTGGTGGTGAATTCCTCCGGGAAAGTGGTGGCACAAGCAGGTGACGTGCAGAAATACACCTTTTTCCGTTCTTCTGCCAAGCCTATTCAAGCGCTGAATGTGGTGCTCTCCGGAGCCTATCAGCAATATGGGCTCACGCCTGCAGAACTGGCGGTGATCTGCAGTTCGCACTATTCTGAAGACTTCCATCTGGCAGCAGTGCGGAGTATCCTCGCCAAAGCCGGACTGGATGAGACTTACCTGCGCTGTGGTGCAGCCAAATCCATCCGGGAAGAGATTGCCTTTGCTCAAGCTCTGGCGGGTATTGCACCGGCACGAATCAAGAGCGATTGCTCCGGCAAGCATAGCGGCATGCTTGTCACCTGCCGGCACAAGGGTTATCCTCTACAGAGCTATCTGGAGCCCTCTCATCCCCTGCAGCAGGAAATTTTGGGGCTGGTGGCAGATCTGTGTCTCTATCCTCGGGAACAGATCGGAATCGGGGTGGATGGCTGTGGAGTGCCGGTTTTTGCCCTTCCGATCTACAATATGGCACTGGGCTTTGCCCGTCTGGCAGATTCTGCTCTGCTCCAGACTCCCCTGCGGGAAGCGGCTGACACGGTCTTTGCTGCGATTAATGCTGCTCCGGAGATGGTTTCCGGCACAGGAGGCTTTTGCTCTGCTCTGATGAAAGCCACCGGGGGCAGGATGATCGGCAAGATCGGAGCGCAGGGAGTTTACTGCATTGGGATCAAGGGTGAGAAGCTGGGGATTGCCCTCAAGATCGAGGATGGTTCCGCGGGTACCGCTTCTGTGGCAGCTATGCATGTAGTTCGGCAATTGAATCTACTCTCCGAGGCAGAGTATCGGGAGCTGGAAGCCTTCCATCGTCCGGCAATTCTGAATGACGAAGCAAAAAAAGTGGGAGAAACCAGAGCAGTTTTCCATTTAACCAGCCTTTAGCTCGGGATCACGATCTACTAAGCTTATTTAAGCATTGTCTTCTATGGCAATAGCCCTGCCATGGACAGGTATTGAGGATTTTTTTCCTCAATTTGAAAAGCCAAAGAGCAGCGGCTTCATAAATAACTATTGACAGATAGATAGGCCATCAAAGGATACTAAACTGAAAGCGATTAACATTCCCTGAGCCTGTTTCCGGTGTTTTTTGGGAACCCTCAAACCGAATGTCAGTACGCCCAAAAAAACATAGGAGATACCCATGCCAGACAAAAACCTCATCTGCAAAGACTGCAACAAAGAATTCGTTTTCACCGAAGGCGAACAAGAATTCTACGCCGAGAAAGGTCTTCAAAACGAGCCCCAACGCTGCCCGGAATGCCGTAAAGCCAAAAAAGCTCAATTCAATCGCAATCGTGGCCAACAACGTCATTCTTACTAAGAACTGATAATTTTACCAAGCAAAAAGCCGGCTCCTCGGAGCCGGTCTTTCTTTTATAGAGCTACAAAGTGCTACGTTATCCTTGCAACATATCCCTCTACTTCAGCAGCACCATTTTCTGGCCCAACGAAGTTCCCCCTTGAGTGAGCCGACTGATATAGACTCCGCTGCTCACAGCGCACCGGTTCTCGTCTCTACCATCCCAAGCTGCCAAGTGTTCACCTGCCTGCAGATAAACGTCTTTGCACAGGCTGCGCACCAATTGTCCTCTCAGATTATAGATTTCCAGGCTCGTTATCCCTGCGGAAGACACATAGAAGGGTATATTCGTGCTGGGGTTGAAAGGATTGGGATAGTTCGGCCTCAGAGTCAGAATGGGAACAGGCGCAGAAGGATCTTCTCCGGCAGAGCCCTGACTGCTCAGATACCTGGCCCAGAGACCAGGAAATCCATTTACTCTCTCATCTGGTAGAACTCCCGTGCGATAATCCTTCCAGGTCAATAGCAGATTGTCCCCTATCACAGCTCCCTCCAGTACATCCTGAGGATAGCGTTCATTGCAGACAATGCTCGCAGCGGTATCCAGCGGTAAGCCCTCAGAGGAGATCCTGCGGCTAAAGATATCCCGGTTATAGGGATCAAGACCATCCGTATCACTCCAGGCACAGAGCCAATTCCCATCGGCAAAATGGAAGAGCTTGGCAGAGCTCAGCTCATACAGGCCGGATTGGATTTCCCTGCCCTCACCTTCAAAGACCGCAAGCCCCTGGGCGTTTACTCTTTGCAACAGCAGCCTCTGGGCAGGATCACTCGGGTCTTGGTAGAGATAGCTGGTAGTGTTACCGTAAACAATGTCCGGATTTTTGGAACCTGATCCGGGAGTAACGACTGTATAACCCTGATCGGTCCAGAGTCTTTGACCCTGTGGGCTGATCTTCTGCAAGCGAATATCCTCGGAATCCTCGATTGTGGTTTTCACTCTAACAATCAGAGCTTCTCCATCGAAGCCAAAATCCATTACTTCCTGTTGGGGGTAGTAAAGATCCGGCAAAGGTATCGGTATCAGTTCCACTCCACCGGGTTCCCAAGCGGGATCTGGGTTGCCCTCGGAGTCATAGCGAACTGCTCTTGCCAGAGTCCCAAAGTCCCGCCCCCACAGCAGATACTCTCCGGTGAAACCGCTGTAAAAAGTTATTCCATGGTTCCCCAAGGGACAGCTCAGAAGAATCTTTCCGTTGGGTTCCCAGCAGGCAATACCACCACTATAGCGTTGTGCTCTGATCTCATAAGCACTATAGTCGCTGGAGGATTGAATCCAAGACACATAGAGGTCTCCATTCAGACTGGCAAGACGTAACTCTCGAACCCCAAACTCAGAGGAGTGCTCAACCTGAATTCCGGGCTCGGGATAGAGATAGTTCCCGCTTGTATCTACACACTGCAGATAGGTGTAGTCGGATTCACCCACTCTTCTTTCCAGCAGGAAAGCCACCTGGTTGTCACCTACTGGTGTCCAGTCCCAAAAAGTGTAAGCATCAGGCAAGACTCTGCCCTCTGGCTCCAGCAGGCAGTTCTGTGCCTGATCCAGGATTTGGTAGCAGACTGTCCTCTCTGAAAAATCTTCTTGCCAGCTTACAAAGTATTTATCGCCCACAGCCAGCATCTGGTGTTTTTCAACTCTACCGCAAAGACTCTCCACGATCAATACACCTTCACCAGGCAGGTTGCTCACTCCATTATCATCGTAGTCCTGATAGCGAATCTGATGCTGACTATCTGAATAATTACTGCAGATATAGAGTCCTCTGGTATCTCTCTGTACAAGGAGCAGATTGCAGAACCCGGGCGGATTAAGCTCGATGCCGCCATTTTCCCAGCAGAGCTCACCCTCAGGAGATATAAGCTGAGCTACATTTGCGTATCCCCCAGTTACTCTCTCCTGGATCCACGTAAGCCAGATCCGACCAGACGAACTGGTCTCCATCTGTTTCCCTGCTACATTAAGCCAAGAACTGCTCTCAGTACCATCCAGATCAACCACCCACTGTTGTTGGAAGGTAGGACTTAGTTTAATAAGCTTCAGATCTACCGGCGTGGTAATACTCCGACCTTCCCACAGAATCGCCATGCCGCCATCTGCAGTAGGGCGCAGAATGTAATCTTGAGTCCCCCAGCCCGCAGGAAAATTGTGGGTGGTGTTCACTCCCAGTAGATTACCCATGCTATCAATCTTGCGGAATCTCACGAAGTTCCCGTAATCCTCGTAATCTCTGATTTGCCATAGAATAAAGTGTCCCAGAGTGGACTCTACTATATCGAACAGCTTATCCGGAAAGACGTTAGGATTAACCAGTGGGTTCGAGCCGATCTGAGTGCCAGTCGTATCAAGACGCAGCAGATGACTCTGAGGGCTGTTCGCAACCATCTTCTTGAGATTCAAGATCATGCCACCTTCACCATCACTGATGGCTTGGGACAATTCCAGGGAAGAAGTGTGGGTAGCAATCAGTCTGCCGTCTTCCCAAAGGGGAATACCGTCCACATCGTAGTTCTGTCCCTGCACTACCCCGGTATGGATCGGATTGTTATATGCCACGTATGCACCTCCGCAGGAATTGGGCACCAAGAAAGCTTTACTGATCAAACGATTCCGGCAGCACGCATTCGCTCGATGCCCCGCCCCTTGACGAGAGGATTCGGGTCTTCCATGCCAACAAACACCCGGCGGATGCCGGCAGCAATCAAGGCATCACAGCACGGCCCGGTTCTGCCATGATGAGAACAGGGCTCCAGCGTCACATACATATCGGCGCCATTTGCTTGCTCGCCAGCCGCCATTAAAGCATAGATTTCAGCATGTGGCATCCCGGCGCACGGATGAAAACCACTACCAACAACCCGTCCGTCCGCAACAATCACCGCCCCTACCGGTGGATTCGGAGCGGTTCGCCCCTCGGCCTGACGTGCTAAAGACAATGCTTGCTGCATAAAGTTATGATGCAGTGAAGGACACTCACCCTCTGGCAGAATGGCACTTATCACTCGTTGTGCCCCGCAGTTTGACCGCCGAGCAGATCTTTCAACTCCTGCATAAACTCATTTATGTCCTTGAACTGCCGGTAAACGGAGGCAAAACGCACATAAGCGACCTCATCCAGATCGTGCAACGCTTGCATGACCGCTTCACCAACCTGGCTGGCAGCTATTTCACGCTCGGGGCATTCCTGAAAAACAATTTCGAGTTGATCAACAATCTTCTCAATGACCTCAATCGACACCGGTCTTTTTTCACAGGC
>JAZHDE010000017.1:0-8465 GCA_036584515.1 Candidatus Cloacimonadota bacterium
AACTCAAGATGACTGGATCGACTGGATCAGCAGGATTTTCTCCCAGCTATGCACCTGCCGGACTCGTCACCTGTCACTCGTTACTTTCAAAAAGCGACAAGATGTTGCTTCCACTATGGTCTCTCGTCACTCCCCTGTGTCTCCCGGAGTCTTCGCCGAGTCTTGCAGGACTCTTCCGGAGCAAAGTGCTCGGGAAGACTGGGCGAAGACACGGCGAAGACTCCGCCAGACAGGAGGGAGTGAAGAGTAAAAAGTGACAAGAGCTGCCAGTCTCCGCTGGCAAGACAACGAGTGCTGTCAGGTGGATCAGGTTCTCAGAGTTCTATCATGCGGATCCGGAATCGTCCACCCAAAAATGCTGTTTGAGCATGAAAAGGCTTGACTTTGCCTGCATATAACTTATTATATTACTGATGTAAAGATATAAGGATTCTCTGTTTCGAAAGCATAAGTGTATAATTAATCAAGTGTTTCAAAGCCACGGGAGGTGGCATGGGCTCCAAGGTTCACAGCTTCATACTTATATTGATCTTGCTTCTAGGCTTGCAACTAGCCGCCAGAACAGTGCGCGTGGCAGTCTATGAGAACCCTCCCAAAACCAGTCTGGACGAAAATGGTGTGGGTAGGGGCATCTTCTTTGATATCCTGGTCGAGATTGCCCAGCGGGAAGGCTGGGATCTCACTTATGTGCCGGGAGATTGGGATCAATCTCTGGATCGCCTCAGAAGTGGCGAGATAGATCTGATGCCGGATCTGGCTTACAATGCTCAGCGGGATATGCTCTATTCTTTTCACGACGAACCGGTGCTTTCCTCCTGGAGCCAGATCTATTCTGCCAAAGGTCTGGGCGTGAAAGCCATCCCGGATATGGATGGTAAAAGAATCGCCGTGCTGGCAGGCTCCATTCAGGAAACCGCTTTGCAGTCGCTGACCGCAGCCTTTGGCATCAAGGTGGAGATCATTTCCTACGAAAGCTTTGAGCAAGCCTTCCAGGCTGTGGCTGAGGGTGAGGCAGAACTGGCGGCTACCAATATGTTTTTCGGTGCACTTCAGTCCAAGCAAATGGGCTTGGAGGACACCGCCATCATGTTTGAGCCCTCCTCCCTCTTTTTTGCCACCAAGAAGGGGGAAAACCTGGATCTTCTGCAGGCCATAGACCGCCATCTTATCGAGATGAAAGCAGATCCGGAGTCTCCTTACTACCGGGCAATCAAGTCCTGGCATTCGGAGGAAACAAAGTTCGTGATCCCCACCTGGATCAAGATTCTGGCGCTGGTTCTGGGCCTGGGCTTGATCTATGGCCTCACTGCGGCTTATGTTTTGAAGAAACAAGTGCGCCTGCGCACCAGGGAACTGGAGGCCAGTAACCGTGAGATGGAAGGGCGTATCATTCTGCGCACGGCGCAAGTTGAGGCTGCCATGCTCAAGGCTCAGGAATCGGATATGCTCAAATCTGCCTTTCTGGCCACCATGTCGCATGAACTGAGAACGCCTCTGAATTCCATCATTGGCTTCACCGGCATCCTGCTGCAGGAACTGCCCGGCAAGCTCAATGAAGAGCAGAAGAAGCAGCTTTCCATGGTGCAAAAGAGTTCACGGCATCTGCTTACCCTGATCAACGACGTGCTGGATATCTCCAAGATTGAAGCCGGGCAACTTGATCTGGCTCCGGAGGCCTATGTGCTCAGGGATTCCATCGAGAAGCTGATCGGGATCATTCAACCCAATGCCGGAATGAAGGGTTTGGAGCTGGAACACCATATTGAGCCTGAGGATATCGAGCTCTTTACCGATAAACGGCGGGTGGAACAGATAATCCTCAATCTTCTGAGCAACGCCATCAAGTTTACAGAACAGGGGAAGATCTCCCTGCTCTGCAGAAAAGAGGCGGAGAAGCTGGTCGTGGACGTCAAAGACAGCGGCATCGGCATCTCCAAGGCAAACATCAAGCAGCTCTTTCTACCCTTCCGGCAGATCGAATCCGGGCTCACTCGCCGCTATGAAGGCACCGGCTTGGGGCTCTCCATCTCGCAAAAGCTGGCAGCTCTTCTGGGCGGAAAAATAGTCGTTACAAGTACCGAGGGCGAAGGCAGCACCTTCAGCCTCATCATACCGCTAAAATTGGAGAGACGTAAATGAAGGCTAAGATCCTGATTATTGAAGACAATGCGGAAAACTACTATCTTATGCGTTATCTTCTGGAAAGTTTTGAGTATGAGGTTCATGGAGCAGAGACTGGACTTACAGGGCTCAAGCTCGCTCCAGAGTTGATGCCGGATTGCATCCTGCTGGATATTCAGCTCCCGGAGATGGACGGTTATGAGGTTGCCCGCTCCCTGCGCGCCAACCGTATGCTGGATAATATCCCCATCATAGCCGTCACTTCCTACGCCATGCAGGGAGATAAAGAACGGGCTTTGGCCTCAGGTGCCAATGCCTATATCGAAAAGCCCATCAATCCCGAACACTTTGTGGGAGACGTGGAGCATTACATCGGAACGTTTAGAGAAAAAAGGGGAATTATATGAGAATTCTCGTAGTCGACGACCATGAAGACAACCTCATGATGCTAAATAGCTTGCTTACTGGGCATGGATATGAAGTCAGACAAGCTCACAACGGCAAGGAAGCTCTGGATATCCTTCAGACTGAGGTGCCCGATCTGGTCATTAGTGATATCCTGATGCCGGTGATGGATGGCTTTACCCTGTGCCGGGAAATCCGCAAGGATGAACGCCTCAAGCATGTGCCTTTTATCACCTATACCGCCACTTACACGGGAAAAAAGGATGAAGACTTTGCCCGGGAGATTGGCTCGGATGAGTTCATCGTAAAGCCCTGCGAGCCGGATGAACTGCTCCGCAAGATCCAAGAAGTCATGGACAGGGTGCAGAAGCTGGGCAGAAGCGCTCCGGGAAGCTCTCTGGATGAGAATGAAGTGCTCAAGCTCTATAATGAACGCTTGGTGCGCAAGCTGGAACATAAGATGCTGGAAACCGAGAAAGAGGTGGAGGCAAAGAATCAAGCGCTGCAAGCTCTCAGTCGCAGTGAAGAACTGCTGAATACCACGCAGCAATTAGCACGGATCGGAGGCTGGCAATTGGATGTGATGAAGGACGAGCTCTATTGGACCAAGGAGCTTTACCATCTCCACGGATTGGATCCGGAGCGTCAATTGAGTACTGATGAGCAGATCGAGATCAGCCTCAAATGCTATTCCGATGAGGATAGGGTCAAGATACAGGAAGCTTTTCAACAATGCAAAAAGATTGGGCAACCCTATTCCCTCGAGTGTGAATTTACCAGCCTTAGTGGTGAGAAAATGACGATCCTGACCGGAGGGAATGCCACAGTTGAGAATGGAGTGGTGACCAAGGTTTTTGGTAGTTTCCAGGATATCACCCGCCAAAGACAGGCCGAGCAGGAACAGGCTAAGCTCCGAAACCAGCTCATGCAGGTGCAGAAACTGGATTCCATTGGCAGGCTCGCCGGGGGAGTGGCTCACGATTTTAACAATATCCTCACGGTCATCATGGGCTACACGGAAGAGATCATGGCCAATCTCAGAGAGTCCGATCCCGTTTATGCCGATGTGGAGCAGATCAATAAAGCCGGGGCCAGAGCCTCCAGCCTGGTGCGTCAGCTTCTGGCCTTTAGCCGCAAACAAACCAGCAATGCTGAAAGCCTGCAGCTCAATTCCACCTTGGAGGACATCCATAAGATGCTGCTCCGGCTCTTGGGTGAGGACGTCATCATCAATCTGGATCTGGAAGAAAATCTCCGTCCAATTTGTGCAGATCCGGGGCAGATTGAACAGATCATCATCAACCTGGGGATAAACGCCCGGGATGCCATGCCCGCGGGAGGACACTTCTGGCTGGGCACCAGAAACATCGCTGCCTCAGATCTCTTTCTCAGTGCCTATCCGGATATTCCACCCGGAGAGTACGTGATGCTTAAGGCCACGGATACAGGTATCGGGATGAGCAGTGAGACTTTGGAACACATCTTCGAACCTTTCTTCACTACCAAAAGAGAGCTACAGGGCACCGGGCTGGGGCTGGCTACCATCTACGGTATAGTAAACCAATCCAAGGGCTACATCCGCGTGGAAAGCGAGCTGGGCAAAGGCACCAGCTTCTATATCATCTTCCCGGCTGTGACCAGTCCCGCAGAACTTGCTGCCAAGGAACAGGCTGAAGCTGCCCGAGCAGGGAATAAGGAACTGATAGTTGTCGTGGAAGACGATCCCTCCATCCTTTCCATGATCCAGATGATGATCCGCAAGCTGGGTTATGAAGTGGCAACCGTGGCAAGCTCTGAAGAAGCTATCAACCTCTTTGAGGAAGGCAAGCTCCGACCTGATCTCCTGATTACGGATATGGTGATGAATGGTTCCAGCGGCTTGGAACTGATCCACAAGCTGAAACCAATCCACCCCAGTCTGAAGCTCATCCTGATGTCCGGTTATGCCGAGCGCGGGCTAACTCAGGATGGAAGCCTGGATGCATCCATTCCCTTCCTGCAAAAGCCTTTTACCAGAGCCGAACTGGCAGACATCATCAGTAAAACTCTGCAAAGCTAGAGAGACTCAAGTTACAGGCATCCATCAGCTTATCAAGCCAGGTGGATGCCTCTCTTTTTTGTCTGTGTTTTCACTATCTTACCGCCTTGCTTGAATTCCCACTTGCACAGTAGGATATAACAGTTATAATATCCAGTAAAAGATTAAATCATCATGGAGAACATAAATGAAACTACTCGTACTCTTTTACTCGACCTACGGACATATATATGCCCTGGCCAAAGCTGCCGCCGAAGCAGCCGAGAAGGCCGGAGCTGAAGTGCATATAAAGAGGGTTCCCGAAACTCTCTCTCCTGAGCTTTTGGAAAAGATTGGTGGCCTGCAAGCTGCAGAAGCCTGGAAAGATATCCCCATCGCCAGTCCGGAAGATCTGCCTCAGTACGATGCCATCCTCTTTGGGTCTCCCACCCGCTTTGGGATGATGGCAGCTCAGATGAAGGCTTTCCTGGATGGCACCGGTGGTCTTTGGGCCAAAGGAGCCTTGGTCGATAAGCTTGCCGGAGTCTTTACTTCGACGGGCACTCAGCATGGCGGTCAGGAAGCCACCATTCTCAGCTTTCACACAGTACTCATGCATCACGGCATGATCATAACCGGCTTACCCTACAGCTTTGCGGGACAGTCCTCAATGGATGCCATCATCGGCGGTTCACCCTATGGTGCCGGCACTGTCACCGGGCCGGATGGTTCCAAGGGTCCCGAACCCGCTGATCTGGATGGAGTCCGTTTCCAGGCAGAACGCCTGGTCCGGCTCGCACAGAAGCTCAAATCATAGCTCTTTACTGCAGAGGAGCGGAAGCCCGGAGCAGGCTGCCGCTCCACTTTCCTTTTCATAGACTCCTGCATAAACCCATGCAAAAGGCTGAGCCCGGTTGGACTCAGCCTTTTTGTGTCACTTCTAACTTCTAACTTCTAACTTCTAACTGTATAGAGCTACAGTTTGACCATATAATCCACCAGGTCTGTCACCCGGCAGGAATATCCCCATTCGTTGTCGTACCAACTGAAGACCTTCACCATATTGCCCTTCACATAGGTGATCAGGGAATCAAAGATGGAGGAATGGGCATTGCCGACTATGTCTATAGAGACGATGGGGTCAGTGCTATACTGCAGGAAGCCTTTCATATAGGTCTCGGCGGCTTCTTTGATGGCTGCGTTGACTTCTTCCTTGGTGGTGGGACGCTCGGTATTGACTGCCAGATCGACCAAAGAACCATCCGGGGTGGGTACTCTGATGGCGACACCATCCAGCTTGCCGGAAAGCTCCGGGATCACCAGTCCGATGGCCTTGGCGGCACCGGTGGAGGTGGGAATCATGCTCATGGCAGCAGCTCTGGCTCTTCTGAGATCGCTATGCGGGAAGTCCAGAATGCGTTGATCATTGGTGTAGGAATGGATCGTGGTCATGATCCCTTCCTTGATGCCAAAGCGATCGTGAATCACCTTGGCGACGGGTGCCAGACAGTTCGTGGTGCAGGAAGCATTGGAAACGATCAAATCTGTGGCTTTGAGCAGCTTGTGATTCACGCCCATCACGATGGTGGCATCCACGGCGTCCTTGGCAGGAGCGGTGAGCACAACCTTCCGAGCCCCGGCTTTGAGGTGTTTGGAAGCCTTTTCCTTGCTGGTGAAGATACCGGTGGATTCCACCACGATATCCACTCCCAAGTCTGCCCAGGGCAGGTTTTCGGGATCTCTCTCGGCGAAGATGCGGATCTTTTTGCCGTCTATAATGAGGCTGTCTTCCGTGTGAGAAACTTCACCGGGATAAATCTTGTGAATGCTGTCATATTTGAAGAGGAATGCCAGAGTCTTGGCATCCGTGAGGTCGTTAATGGCAACGATGCTGACCTCGGGATAACGCTTCAGGAAGCTGCGCAGCACCAGGCGTCCAATCCTGCCGAAACCGTTGATAGCTACTTTGGTCATCTTAACTCCTTTTATAACAATATACTGTTGTTTGCACTTCCGGTGACCTGGCAGAAGCCCATGATGGTCTTTTGCATCACGTCTTCGCCTTTGGCCAGCCACTTGCGGGGGTCGAACTTGCTTTTATTGGGGATGTAGTCTGCGGGAGCCATGCCGGCGGGACAGACGATGGCATCCTTTTCCTTTTCCCAATAGGCCTGCACGGCAGTAGCCATATCCATCTGGTAATGAGTGTCTTTATTGATCTTCACCACGCCGTTGGCAATGGCTTTGATCTGCTGTTCATCTGTGAGACCGGAGGCGCCATGCAGAACCAGACCGCGCTCCACGCCGTTCTTGATCAGCAGATTGTCGATTTCTTTGATCAAATCCAGACGCAGCACGATATTGGCACCTTTGGACACGCCATGATTGGTGCCCACGGAGGCAGCAAAGAGATCCACATTGGTCTTCATCACAAATTCCAAAGCCTCTTCGGGCTTGGTGTAAAGCTCTGTCTCAGAAACAATCTCATCTTCAGTGCCCTTGATATGCCCGATCTCGCCTTCGACCAGGATGCCATGCTTGTGAGCAACAGCCACCACTTCCTTGGTGATGCGGATATTATCTTCCAGCTTTTCTTTGGAAGCATCTATCATCACAGAAGTTACCAGGTTGCGCTCGATGCAGTAAACGATGAAATCAAAGTAATTTGGCGTGGCGTGGTCGATATGCAGTCCCACCCCGCTTTTGGGGAATTGAGCTGCAAAAGTCTTGATCATGGTGGAGATCAGCTCCGCACCCACCTTCATATCCTGAGAAGCTCCTGCAGCATATTTGCAGGCACCGCTGCTCATCTGCATCAGGCCGTCTGAGCCCACGGCATCGTAACCTTGCACAATCGCCCGGATCTGAGTGTCAAACACGACGTTGGATGCGATAATTCCAAAGCGTTGCTTCTTTGCCTTCTGAAAAACCATGCCCAGTTGGGAACCGGTTAAAAACATCTTTACCTCCATAGTAAAAAGGATATTTAGTATGACTATGATAATATCAATCTTTGGACTTAGACGTCAAGGAAAATCTTCCAAATCTTGCATTTAACAAAAGTCTTGACAAAGGCTCGGCACGGCAATTGACTTGCTTTCATCGCTATTATCGAGGGATAAGAATGGATAAACCACGCAGGAATTACATCAGAGATTGGGTCACGGAGCGAGAGCAAAACATATTGCTCTGCCTCTGTGGGATTCTGCTCTTGGGTTTTGGTTTGCGTCTATTTGCCTGGGAACCTGCCCGGCAGGCTCAGGAAACCAGAGATGAACAAGCCTTGAGAAGCGAGCTCGCCAATCCCGAAAGCCTCCGCATCGATATCCGCATAGCCTCCAAAACCGAGCTGATGGTCCTCCCCGGCATTGGAGAGCGTCGTGCCGAAGCCATTCTGGACTATCGCGCTGCCCAGCCCTTCAATTCCGTAAACGAGATTATGAATATCCGGGGAATTGGACTGAGAACCTATGAAGCCCTAAAACCCATGCTCCTGCTCTTTGGAGAGTCCGATCCCTTGGTGGATCTCCCTCGCAGCTCCGGCAGAAGGAATGCGTCCACTACCTCCCGGCAGGCTGCCGTGGCCGATAGCGGGATGGTCGATCTGAACCGCGCAAGCCTGGAACAACTCTGTTCCCTGAGCGGCATCGGAGAGGCCAGAGCCCGGGCGATCATCGCCTATAGGGAAGAAAACGGAGAGTTCCACACGATCGAAGATATTATGAACGTGCGGGGCATTGGCACCGGGATCTTTGAGAGGAACAGGCATAGGCTGATAGTGAATAGTGAATAGAGTAGAAGCGACATCTTGTCGCTTTTTGGAAGTGACGAGTGACCAGAGTAGAAGCGACATCTTGTCGCTTTTTAGAAGTGACGCGTGACCAGAGTAGAAGCGACATCTTGTCGCTTTTTAGAAGTGACG
>JAZHDE010000018.1:0-8384 GCA_036584515.1 Candidatus Cloacimonadota bacterium
GGCTCAGCGCGAGACGGACGCACTGTTGCGCCTTCACGCCAGGGAACAAGACGATGTGTACGTCTCCCCAATTGAAGTTGCTGCAAGCACCACAATAAAAGCCATGGCCTTCAAAACCGGCTGGCTAGAGAGTCAGGTTCGAACTGCAGAGTATGACATGTTGGTAGCGAATCCTGTTTTTAGCCCTGTGGGCGGTACATATACAAGCCCTCAGAATGTGACCATAAGCTGTGCTACTATTGGAGCAACGATCCGCTATACAACAGATGGAACGGAACCGACTGAAACTTCAAATCAATACAGTTCGGAAATAGCTATAAACACCTATACATCCTTGAAAGCCAAGGCTTACAAGAGTTCCTGGCTTTCAAGCGCTTCGGTATCATCGATTTATAACATCATCACGCTCGGTGAAATGACGCTTGTTCAGGGTGGCACATTCCACAATGGTACTTCCAATGTGACCCTATCCTCTTTCTACATAAATAAATATGAGATAACTCAGTCAGAATACCAAGCTGTAATGGGAACGAATCCATCCTACTTCAGCGGCAATCCATTACATCCAGTGGAACAGGTCTCTTGGTTCAATGCCATTGAATACAGCAACCGCCGGAGTATGCAGGAAGGGTTCACGCCTTGCTATAGCTATAGTAGCTACGGCACCAATCCTGATAACTGGCCATCGGGGTGGAATACAAGCTATACAAACCACACAAACGTAAGTTGCAATTGGACTGCAAACGGCTATAGACTTCCCACCGAGATGGAGTGGGAGTATGCTGCCCGGGGTGGGAACCAGAGCCAAGGCTATACCTATAGTGGCAGTAATTATATAGATTATGTGGCATGGTATGATGAAAACTCTGGCGGTACTACTCATGCTGTTGGTACGAAAGCAGCCAATGAACTTGGTATCTTTGATATGAGTGGTAACGTTTGGGAATGGTGTTGGGATATCTGGGGCACATACCCTTCCGGTGCACAAACAAATCCACATGGTGCAAGTAGCGGGTCTGGCCGTGTGTGGCGCGGTGGCGGCTGGAACAACGTTGCAGCTTACTGCTCCGTTGCCAATCGGAACTACAGCAGTGCGACCAGCAGCGGCGGCAGTGTAGGCTTCCGCTGTGTCAGGATTTCCCCTTGATTTTTGGCTTTTGTCCTTTTTGCCTTTTGCAGGGTAAGGGGAGCATTCCGGTGCTCCGATCCTCTGGAGTGGATCTGCTATCTGAAATGCCGTCCCGCTGGGACTCTGGCGATGCTTTGCGTTTCGTTGTAAGTCTATCTGAAATGCCGTCCCGCTGGGACTCAGGGCGATGCTTTGTGTTTCGTTGTAGGTCTATCTGAAATGCCGTCCCGCTGGGACTCTGGCGATGTTTTGAGTTTAGTTGTAAGTCTATCTAAAATGTCGTCCCGCTGGGACTCTGGCGATGCTTCGTGTTTAGTTGTAAGTCTATCTGAAATGCCGTCCCGCTGGGACTCTGGCGATGCTTTGCGTTTCGTTGCGAGTCTATCTGAAATGCCGTTCCGCTGGGACTCTGGGTTGGTGCTGGATCCAGAGAGAGCATAGTTATTGATAATGTAAGGAGTATCAGATGCCAAACGCCTATACCCAGATTTACATACATTATGTATTTGCCTCCGAACACAGGATGCGCTTGATTTCCGGTGCCAGACAGCAAGAGTTGTATGACTATGCGGCTGGGGTAGTGAGAGACCTGAATTGTTTTTTGCAGTGTATCGGTGGAATGGAAGATCACATTCACCTGCTGATTGGTTTGAGCCCCATTTTGTCAGTCTCTGAATTTGCTCAAAAGTTCAAGGCAAACACCAGCAGATTTATCAATGAGAAAGGTTGGGTAGTAGGTAGCTTCAATTGGCAAAAGGGTTTTGGTGCTTTTTCTGTTTCTCAAAGCAGCTTGGAGCAAGTGCGGAATTACATCTTGAAGCAAGAGGAACACCATCTGAACCTAAGCTTCTCCCGCGAATATGAAACTCTCTTGGAGAGATATAGAATCAAATTTGACTCACGCTATCTCTTTAACGAACCGAGTGAGTAAAAGCGAAATTGCTCATCACTTAGGAAAGCCTACCGAAAACCCCTGAGCCCCAGCGGGACGCAGACTGTTGACGAAGCCTCTAATCTCTCTAAGGATCGTTCGTAATCTGAAAGCCCTGAAGGGGCGATCATCAGCAAGCGATGGGTGGCAACCCATCGACTGGCATGGTTTTACGCTCACAACAAACAAAGATCCATCATACCCAGGCAAGAAAACCTTGGTTTTCTTGCCTGGGAATGATGGATTAAACCACAAGAACTTGTCTATCATGCGATTGACCCGGGGTTTCGCTGCGCTTCACCCCGGGCTTACAGATCCAACCCTTTCAGGGTTGTCCTCTTACACAAGCATCATTTGTCATACTCAAAACTTTATCAACAGCCCGAGTCCCAGCGGGACGGCATATCAGATAGCTGCGGTGATTGTTCAACGGTCTTTTAAATCTGATCCAAAGCTGGCTGAGTTGGAGTTCAAAGAAATTGCTTGACCTGATTGGGGGATGGCTTATTATTTACACAGATGAATTATGTTCATGAACTCATCAAGAAAAGGAGTATCTGTTATGAAACTAACCAGAATGTCCCTAGTCCTTGTTTTCCTCGTGGCGTTCTCCGGCTCTCTCTTTGCCGGTGGCTTTGCCCTCTCCGGGGTTGGTTCGCGTGCGATATCCATGGGTGGAGCCTTCCGGGCTCTGGCCGATGATGGCACCTCCATGTATTGGAATCCCGCTGGCCTGGCCTTTACTAATGAAACCAATATCTCCCTGGGTGGTTCTTTCTTCCTGCCTTCCGCAACCTGGAAAAACGACAGAACCCTTCCCGGCTATATCACCGACGAAGAATATGAATCCCAAAAGAAACTGCGCACTTTCCCCTCCATCTTTTTGACTGAGGAGAATGAAGCCCGCTGGAAATGGGGTTTCTCTGTTTATGTGCCTTACGGCTTGGGTAGCACATGGGATGCCTATCAGCTTCCGACGGTAGGAATGCCTGGTCAACCCGACAGCACCCTGACCTATTCAGATGGTTTTCCCGAAGATGATATGATGAGCTCCATTGCCGTGATCGATGCTCATCCCACCATTGCTTACAAGATCCTGGACAACCTCTCCATTGGTGCTGGTGCCAGCCTCATGTATGGCCTGATCGACCTGCGTAAAATCGTCCCCCCATCAGCAGATAGTCCTCTCGCTCCCTATACTTATTACACACCAACATCATTCGACATGAGCGGTACAGGTATAGGCATTGGTGCAAATTTTGGCGTGCTTTACAAGCCTATGCCCAGACTTTCTCTTGCCCTCACCGGCAGAACCCCCTCCACAATCGCCATGAAAGGTGATGCCGACATCAAACTCTGGATTCCTGACGGAGTAACTCTCCCAATTCCCTCTGGAGTCTACGGTACCACTGATTCACCTATGGATATCACTGCAGACCTGCCTTTGCCGGCAGAAATTGGTGGTGGACTCTCCTTTAGAGTTCTTCCTAATATGAGCGTTAGCATGGACTATGCTTATACCATGTGGAGCGATCTGGACAAGGTGACGGTGGAACTGGATGAACCAGTAGAAATTCTGGGTAACAGCATAAGCGAAAGAGATTTGATCTTCAAGTGGGAAGATACTTCCAGAATCAGCGTCGGTACCGAATACATGCTGCCTTGCAGCTCTATCCGTGCCGGTTTCTACTGGGAGCAGAGCCCCATTCCGGATGAAACTCAGATTCCCACTCTGCCCGATATCAACGACAAGATCAGCCTTAACCTCGGTTATGGCAGAACCATCGGCAGATGGACAGTCGATCTCAATGGTCAGTACACCGCATTTGCCGAGCGAGTGATCGATACTCCCACAGCGGATAACATGACCGGAACCTACAATGCCAACGTGATCTCCGGAAACGTGGGTATCGGCTACAGGTTCTAAACTTAAACTCATTTGACTCAAGATGAAGCGCCCGGTTCTTCCGGGCGTTTTTTTGCCCCTCAGAAAAGACAGGGTGAAGTAGAGAGAATGGAGAATTTTTTACACTCTGCTATGGGGACGCTTTGCGGGTCGGTCAGGGAAATAGAAGTGGAGTTTTCTTAGGTTAAAACAGAGAAAATGAGTAAAAGAGAGTTAGTGATGGACGTCTGGCTGATAGATTAAAGCCATGTATCGTAATGTCACCCCTGACGGGGTTTACAAAAGTGGGCAGACACACAGGTCTGCCCCTACAGGTAATACACCTAGTCTCCCAGCTCCACACCAGCCGGTCTCGTCACCGCGCCACCACTCACTGTTTACTCAAAATAAGCCTTGACACCCGAAGCCCCTCCAAAAATTGTGAACTTTCAAAATCTATAAAAAAAGGTGGTGATTAGTTTGCCGACAGTCGTAGCTAGAGATAACGAATCTTTTGACTTCCTGCTCAAACGCTTCAAGAAGAAATGCGAAAAAGCCGCTATTCTTTCCGAAATCAAGAAGCACCAAGCCTACGAGAAGCCAAGCGTTAAGAAGAAACGCGAGAATAATGCTGCCAGGCGTAAGATGATCAAAGCGCAACGCCGCATGCAACGTTACATGAGGTAGTTGCTGGCAGTTTATTCAGCCGGAACTGGTCTTACACCAAGACAGATATAAAGCTACAGGGATCACTTCCCTGTATGCTTTTTTATAGCAGAAATTAATCTAGATAAATCAGGAGCTAAGTATGGGTATCATCGATTGGTCTATCGTAGTGGTGCTTGTGTTCTTTTTCATATATGGATTGCGCAGAGGATTCGCAGCTATGGTGACCCAGCTCTTGGGTTACCTGGCTTTGTTCCTGCTGGTGGGGCAGTATTATCCTCTGGTCAAGCACTCTCTCATCACCAAGTTTTCCTGGCCTAATCCGCTTGCCACCGTTGCAGCCTTCGTGCTGATCTCTGCCCTGATCTTCATCGTGGTACGGATTGTGATCTTCATTCTGAACCGCACTCTCAAGGTGGTTCACCTCAGCTTTTTGAACCGTCTGGCAGGTGGCATCTTTGGCTTTATCAATGCCCTCCTTGTGATGATGATCCTGATGGTATTGCTGGACTACATTCCCTCCCTGTCCACTCCGCTGAAGAATCAGGATACCCACTTGGCCTATTTCAAAGTGGACGAGCTCAAAACCAGTGCTTTTAACACATTTAAGCTCAAGCAACATCTCCAGATGCTGGAAGAGAAGGTCGAGCATACCATAGATTCCGGAATCAAGCTGAATGAAAGAAAGTGAGCGCTACTCCGACCTGGAGTATGATAAAGCGCTGGAGCAGATAGCCTCCCGGACTCACAGCGATCTGGGGCGCAAGCGCGCTGCCACTCTGCACCCGCTTTCCGAGCTTGTGCCCATCCGGGCAGGCCTGGAACTGGTTGCCGAAGTTCAGGCCGCTCTCAAAGACGGTATCGAACTCAATCTGGAGCCTCTCACCGATCTCAACCCGCTTTTTAACGAGCAACAGGCAGGGATCTATGCTTTTGAGGAGTTCTTTGAGCTCACGCAGAATCTTGCTCTGGCAAATCGCTACCACAATAACAGCGAATACCTTCCCGAACACAGCCGGTTGGCAGGACTCTTTGGCAGGCTAAAAGCCTATCCGGAGCTGG
The DNA here is from genome assembly GCA_036584515.1 of Candidatus Cloacimonadota bacterium. Classification (GTDB taxonomy): domain Bacteria; phylum Cloacimonadota; class Cloacimonadia; order Cloacimonadales; family Cloacimonadaceae; genus PHBP01. Next base: position 5,674 of record JAZHDE010000018.1, read on the forward strand.
AAAAAAGGTTTGAACAGATTTTTGATCCGGAGGGAGACGTCAAAGACACCGCCTCCTCCGAGCTCCTCCGCATTCGCCGTTCCCTTAGTGGTCTCAGAGGCAGGATTCAAAAGACGCTTCAGGGTATGTTGCAGGATCCGCATCTGGCAAACTATCTGCAGGATAAGTTTGTCACTCAACGGGACGATCGTTATGTGCTGCCCTTCAAGGAGAGCAGCAGTTCCTTTGTGAAAGGGATAGTGCAGAGCCAATCCGGATCCGGCTCCACGCTCTACATCGAGCCGGAAGCCATTGTGCCCCTCAATAACGACCTGCAAATCCTCAAGCAGGAAGAAAAAAAAGAGATCTTCCGCATCTTCAGCAGCTTTACAGAGGATTTCCGCTCCATCAAGGGTGACCTGCTATTCAATCAGGATACCCTCACCGAGCTGGATTTCCGCTATGCCTGCGGCAGGTTTTGCAATAGCGTCTTTGCCAAGGTGCCAGCTATCTGCCCAGAGCCGGTCCTGGAGCTTCAAGACGCCCGCCATCCTCTTTTGATCCTGAAGCTGGGGAGCCGGGAAAAGGTGATCCCTTTTGCCTTGGAACTGGGGCAGGACTACAATCTTCTGGTCCTGAGTGGACCCAATACCGGCGGTAAAACTGTGCTGATGAAGGCGGCAGGACTCATCACTCTGCTGGCGCTTTCCGGCTTGCCCGTACCTGTGGCAGAAGATAGCAAGATCGGGCTTTTCTCCGAGGTATTTGCCGATATCGGAGACGATCAATCCATCGAATCCGCCCTCTCCACCTTCTCCTCGCATCTGGATAAGATCGAGAAGATGCTTTCCAGCGGAACCGCAAACAGCCTGATCCTGATCGATGAGATCGGTGCGGCCACAGATCCTCAGCAGGGAGCAGCACTGGCTCAAGCTGTGCTGGAAGAATTCAGCCGCAAAGGCTGCAAAGGCATCGTCACCACGCACTACACGGCACTCAAAGTCTATGCCGAACAGGCAGAGAATTGCGTCAATGCCTCTATGCAATTTGATCTGAATAAACTCAGCCCCACTTACAGATTTGAGATAGGCTTTCCCGGTGATAGCTTTGCCATCGAAGTGGCAGCTTCCCGCGGGATAGCTCCGGAGCTGATAGGACGCGCCAAAGAGCTCAGTGGCAGTCAGAACCTGCAATTTACCGAGCTTCTCAAGAAGCTGGAAGCCGAAAAGAAAGCTCTGGGACGGGAACACTATGAATATCAGCTCAAGAACCGCAATCTGGAAGCCAGGTTGAACGAGCTGGAAGCCAAGGAAGCTAAGCTGGAAGACGAGCTCAAGCAGCGCCGGCAGAAGCATCTCAAAGAGCTGCAATCTGAACTGATCTCCCAACAGAAGATTTATCAGCGCGAATTGGATGAACTGAAGGCTCTGGACAGAACCCAACGTAAGACTCATTCGGAACGTAAATTGCATACTCTGCAATCACAGGTTCAGGAGATCAATGAGGAGCTCACTCAGACCGCCACCGGTAGCCGTGCCAAGCTCAAAGAAGCGCATCCCGGCGATCGAGTCTGGCTGCCCAGCTTTGAATCTGAAGCCACGATTCTGGAGATCCGGGGAGACCAAGCCCGGGTGGATATGAACGGCATCAGCTTCAAGGCTCCGCTTTCCGAATTGTATCAGGGCGGTCCCAAACCCAAGCTGGAAAGCACTCCGGTGCGCTCCACGGCCTATGCTCCGGCAACTGCCAAGTATGAGCTGAAGCTCTTGGGGCTCACCTTTGATGAAGCGGAACCCTTGATCGATGAATTTTTGGATGCAGCAACCCTCGCCGGACTGCACAGCCTCAGGATAGTGCACGGCAAAGGCACCGGCGCCCTGCGCAGTAAAGTGCGCAGCTATCTGATGAGTAAAAGACAGGTAATAAATATCGAAACCCCGCCCCCCTCGGAAGGAGGCAGCGGAGTGACAGTGGTAAAATTATAGATGGACCAAAGCTTAATAGACCAGATCAGAAATGCCAACGACATAGTGGACGTGATCGGTTCGTACATTCCGCTCAAACAGGCGGGAACGAACTATCGGGGGCTCTGTCCTTTTCACAAGGACAGCAATCCCTCGCTAAACGTGAGCCGTCCCAAACAGATCTTCAAGTGCTTTGCCTGTGGCAAGGCCGGGAACGTCTTTGGCTTTGTGCAGGAATATGAAAAGCTTAGCTTCATCGAAGCAGCCAAAAAGCTGGCTCAGCGAGCTGGGATCACTATTCCGGATACTTATCGCACCAAGGTGGTTTCCACCAAGCGTGAGCAGCTTCTTGCCGTTTACAAATCTGCCAAGGATTTCTACAGTTCCTGTCTCTTCAAGCACGGAGATATTGTTCTGAGCTACCTGAAGAATCGCGCCTTGAGCCAGGAAACTGCCAAAGCGCTGGATCTGGGCTATGGCCTCAACAGCGAAAAAGCCCTGCTGAATCACCTCATGAAAGAGGGCTTTGGAGTGTCTCTGCTCAAGGAAAGCGGACTCTTTGCCGTTCATGGCGGTAATCTGGTGGATATGTTTCGCGAACGCCTCATCTTCCCCATCCACAATAGCCATGGTGAGGTTGTGGCCTTTGGAGGCAGAGTGTTGGAAGGCGACACCAGCCCCAATAAATACATGAATTCTCCTGGCACGGAGCTCTATACCAAGGGCAAGGAACTCTATGGCCTCTTCAAAACCCGCTATGAGATTGGC